>NZ_DBMALT010000055.1:0-14109 GCF_057870745.1 Parasutterella sp.
TTAAATTTGCGGGTACGACCGGCCATGAAATTCCTCCATTCATGGCCGTATTATACTTCTTATTCTAATTAGATAACGTAATTTTAGAATTTTATACTAGTGCCCCGAACTAATCGGAGAGGGATGAGGGGTTCGAGGAACCAAGAAGTTCGGGTCTTGCGCCAGGTTCTCCGATAAAGTCTTGAGATTGTTTGAGATATCTTTCAAATTGAGAATTAGCTCTCTGATGTTATAACGGTTATCTACTATCGCTTGGTCTGCACCGGAAATTGTCTTATTCAGCTGAGTGACGAGTCCCGATCCTTTAGTTTCATGAAGGGTAGTGTTTAATTTTTCCGTTGTTTTAGTGAGTTCTGAAAGCAATGAATTAACGCGCGCAACATCTACTTTTGAGAGGATCGAATGGCTGGAGTTGACGTAATTTTCTGCATTTGAGAGCAGCGTGTGCAGTTTATCTGGATCCAGCATACTGACTGTATTGTTAAGTGTTGTGAGGAGCTCCTTTGTGGACTGGGTTTTTACTGCATCCGGAGTTACATCATCAATTTTGGTCTTAATGTTTTGCAGCGTTGCCAGGAAATGCTGGATATTTTCCAAAATCTCATTAGTCAGACTGATGGTCGCTGGAACGTAGATATATTTCGGTTTCCAAGGCACATCTTTAATTTCGGGCGGATAAAGTGTCGGGTTTAAAAAATTAGCCGCAAGGTAAATTGTTCCGGTGACTCCGGCCAACTCCGTTTGGAACCGCAATCCTTTCTGAATGAGATCTGGCAGCTGCTCTTTGAGCTGATTTTCATCTATGTAGACAATCATTCGTACGACTGCTACAGACGCATCAGGTGAAAACAAACTGATGTGGTCATCGGGGTATACCTTGCTCGACAATGAAATTTCGGTGACTTTTCCGATATCGATGCCCTTGAATTTGACCGGTGCCCCAGGGGAAAGGCCGTTTACCGATTCTGTGAAATAGGTTTCAACGATCGTTTTAGGCCGGAAATAATTTGGTGTAAAGACGGTGCAAAGCAGACCTATGAGTATTGCGATCACAATCACAATGCTCATGCCGACCCAAAAGTGAAATTTGTCTCTTGATGCACTCATCTTTCAAAATATAAAACCATTGCCTAGCTCATCATTATAGGAAGGTAACGGCGGTTTAAGTTCTAGACAACCCAGGTCGATCCCAAAAGTGAGAATAAATCCAAGGATGAGAAAGCTTTATGCAAAACAGTTTCTTTTCTCTTGACTGCCTATAATCTTCGGCAACCAACTAAAAGCAGTGGAGACATTCAATGGAAACAATGCAGGAATTGTTTTATCGTGATCCGTACGCAAGAGAATTTTCAGCAACTGTTACTTCCTGTCGCGAGGGCAAAAAAGGATTTGAGGTTGTGTTGGACGACACCGCCTTTTATCCTGAGGGCGGCGGACAGCCCTCTGACGAGGGGACCTTAGGAGAAGCTAAGGTTATTTTTGTAAAAAGGCTCGGTCCAGAGATTGTTCACTACATAGACAAGCCTCTGGAAGTTGGGTCTACAGTGATTGGAAAAATCGATTGGGAACGCCGTTTTGACAATATGCAAAATCATACTTGCGAGCATATTTTCTCCGGACTTGTTCACCAAAAATATAAATTGGAAAACGTCGGGTTCCATATGGATCCGGACGATATTACCGTTGATTTCAGCGGTGAAATCCCGATGGAATCGATCCCTGAATTAGAACAACTGGTGAATCAGGCGATCACTCAGGATATTGATCTTAAAATTGAGTTCCCAACTGAAGAAGTCTTAGAGGCGATGGAATATCGCAGTAAAAAGGAATTGCGTGGCGTAGTTCGCATAGTGACAATTCCGGGATGCGACCGCTGTGCCTGTTGCGGTACCCACGTTCGTCGTTCTGGAGAAATCGGAATGTTCAAGATCCTGGATGCGTCCAAACACCGAGGAGGAACAAGAGTTCGTTTTGTAGCCGGTGAACGGGCTAGGAGAGATTACGGATGGAGGGTAAAGGAGATAGCAAAGGTTTCTGCTTTATTCTCCGCTAAGCCGCATGAAATTGCTAAAGCAGCGGCAAATTTCATTGAAGAAGGAAAAGCGAAAGACCAGAAGAGTGCCCAAAGAACTGAAAGATATCTTCAGTTTGTGGCTTCCGGCCTTGTGTCTAGGAACGGTCTGGTGAAAGTTTTTGAAGAGGATTTGTCTCCTTTTGAGTTAAAACGTTTTGTCGGATTGCTGAAAGAAAAATTTCCCGAAAGTTCAATCGGAGTTTTCAGTCCGATAGAGGGCGGATTTAATTATGTTATTGCGTCATCAGATGCGGAACTCCCGAAAATCAGTAAATCCTTGAATGCCAAATTAAATGGGCGTGGAGGAGGCCGCGACGGAATGGTTCAGGGAACGTACCGTGTGGACAAGAAAGCCGTTGAAGAAGCTTTTGACGAGATATTTTCAAAATAAAACTCAAGTGTGAACATGTTCACATGTGTTTACACGTGCTGATTTTGAGTTGAGATACGTGCCCTAAAGAAAGTCGATTCGTAGAATGGATTTCGTAGATAGGTCACATGAAGTCAGTGAAAACGACTAGAGGCTTGAGGAGGAAGAGATGGCAATTAGCGGATCAAACGATATATCGCTCTTGCAAATGGGCATCGGTTTATTACCGGTTGGGATCTCCCTGTTTTTATCCTGGAAGTACAAACTAGGTCTCTCTAAGTCGTTAATTATCGGAGTCGTCAGGGGTACGATTCAGTTGGTCGCTGTTGGATACATCCTTCTTTGGGCTTTTCGACAATCAGATCCCTGGGTGCTCGCTGCCCTTATCTTGTTTATGGTGGGGGCGGCTTCCGAGTCCGCTTTAAAACGCTTGGGCGGTCTCCAGAATGCAAAAAGTCGGAGAAAGTATCGGTGGATCCTGTTTACCGCGATTTTCTTGGGGGCAGGGTTAACGGTTTCTTACCTTGAATTTGTTGTAATTCGTCCGACACCTCTTTGGGAAGGCCGTTACTTGGTTCCGTTAGCTGGGATGATTGTTGCTAATGCTATGAATTCGGCTGCTTTGGGCGTTGAACGTTTCAGAAGCGAGCTTGAATTGCGATCAGGGGAGATTGAGACATTGTTGGCGCTAGGGGCGACGCAGCAACAGGCTGTGCTTAAAACGGTCCAGGTTTCTGCTTCTGCCGCGATGCTTCCCGCGATCAATATGTTGATGGTTTTAGGCATCGTGGCGCTCCCCGGGATGATGAGCGGCCAAATTTTAGCTGGTGAATCGCCCTTAACTGCTGTCAGGTATCAGTTATTAATCTGTTTTTCTATCGCCGCAACAGCGGCGATCGTGACTTGGGTCAGCATTCAGATGACTCAAAAGCTTTATTTCACTAAAAACGATCAGTTTATCCGTTCACAAGATTCCGGAGACTGACGAAAGAAGAGAAAAAACAGACGCCCTCGCAAATCGCCCCGGCGCTTTCTTGGCAATCTCCTTGTCATAAATGACAAGGAGATTGCCAATTGTTCTTACGTCAACGCACGGGGCGTTCTGCAGTACCTGTTAAAGAACGAATGCGCTTATAGATTTCATTACATAAACACTGGTAATTATTAGCAGCTTGTTCGATAGAGGCAAATGGTGGGCGCTTACATTTTTTAGCGAGGTCTTTTTCCCACAAAAGTTGATCTTCCAATACTGTTTTTGGTTGTGGGCTGGAATTTTCTGCGGCTTGGACGGTTCCGAACAAAATTTGCTCAAGTCTTTGATACTCTTCTTGAAGACAGAGAATTTCGTGGCTTTCTATTTTCCCTGCACGCCGTAAGCAAACTTTAAAGTTTGAATTTGTTTCAAGCTTCTCACCTTCCAACATGTCTAGGCGGTCTCTTGCAGCTTGAAGGTAGCAGGCCAAGCTAAGATGCTGCTGATCATTTTGTTTGCGGAGTGAATAATCACAGTGACTTTGACGCCAACTTTCCCATTGTGATTGGTAACGCTGGGCGGTAATTCTTTCCGACTCCGCCAGCAACGTCATATTTCTATCAAGTGCTTTTGCAATGGACATATCAAGACGCTCGAGTAACCGCTCTTGACAAGCTGTTAATTGTCGATCATTGACTGCCCCTTTACGGCAGGAAATATATTGCTCGTCTTCCTCGAAGTCCGAGGCTGATACAGCAGAAGAAAGGGCCAAAATAACGACAGCGAGAGATAAGCTTAAGCGTTTCATAAAAAATCCGTTGCGTGCATCACAATTGCGAGATTTTATTGTAGAGATTTATGAAACTGTTCTCTTCGTTGATACTAATAATTTTTCCTTCCAGAAGCTCCGAATAAGAACAAGCCGCCTCAGGAAAAACGAGGCGGCTTGACGTAACTGTGATCGTTGCTTAAGTTATTCGCCGTTTAGAAGTACACCGGCATCCGGAACAAACGAAGCATCTAATGTCGAGCCTTCCGGCAGTAGTGAAGTGCCGGGAAGAAAAGGAACTGACATCGAGTAAGGTTTCGGATTGATACCATTTACTACTTCAAACTGGTAGTCTACCCGGTCTCCTTCAAAGAGGCGATTAATGAGTTTGACTGCCAGACAGTTTTCCGAGGTGCCGATGTTGAGGTTTTCTGGTCGTACGATCAGGAGCGCTTTTCCCCCAATTCTTGGGGGATTTAGGACACCCATTCGAGCTTTGACCCTACGGCCGGCAACATCGACAAGGCCGTACTTATCTTCAACAGAAACAAGCGTGCCGTAGAAAAGATTAGCCTGCCCGATGAAATCGGCAACGAAAGGCGTTGCCGGGTCATCATACAAATGCATAGGCGTACCGATTTGTTCAATCTTGCCCTTGTTCATCACCATGATCCGATCAGACATGGTCAAAGCTTCTTTCTGATCGTGAGTCACGTAGAGGCAGGTCAATTTGAGTTCCTGTTGGATTCTACGGATTTCCGTTCTCATGTGCAGGCGCAGTTTTGCGTCAAGGTTCGAGAGCGGTTCATCCATAAGAATCAGTTGCGGTCTTAAAACCAGTACTCTGGCTAAAGCGACACGCTGCTGCTCACCGCCTGAAAGCTGGTTAGGGTAGCGATGCTCGGCTTTTTCCAACCCGACCATAGCAAGCGCTTCTTTGACTTTCTGTGCAATGACGTCGGAAGATTCTTTGCGAATACGCAGACCATAGGCCACGTTATCGAAAATCTTCATGTGCGGGAACAAAGCGTAGTTCTGGAATACGAAGCCCATGCCGCGTTCATTGGCAGGGATTTTTGTGACGTCTTTGTCTCCCAAAAGGATTTGGCCCTCCGTAGGAGTTTCAAAACCTGCGATCATGCGCAGAGTGGTAGTTTTACCGCAGCCGGACGGTCCTAAGAACGTGAGAAATTCGCCCGGTTTAACTTCAAGATTTACGTTTTGAACGGCGAAAAACTTTTCGTTGTCCTTAATGTAGCTGCGGGAAATGTTTTTAAGCGTAAGAGATACGGACATTTAACGAAGTCCTCCGGAAGCGTCGCCTACCGGACAAAGAACTTTTGCCATTAAAGCCATAAAGGCAGAGGCGGCGAAGACAATCAAAATTAAGACGATGGAGAATGCACAAGCTTGAGCGAACTGAAGCTCGGTCATGCACTCCAAAATGCGTGTTGTGATCAGGGTCCAGTTCACGGATACCAAGAAGATCGTGGCGCTAATAGCGGTCATCGAGTGGATGAACAAATAGCGCATACCCGTTAACACTGCAGGCAGAACCAAGGGAACTGTGATCTTACGGAACGTGTAGGCTGAAGATGCACCCAAACTTGTAGAGGCTTCTTCAATAGACGGGTCGATCTGCGTCAATGCAGCAATTACGTTGCGGATACCGGCTGAAGAATAGCGGAATACGTATGCTGCGATAAGGATGTAGACCGTACCGGTCAGAACCAGAGGCTGGTCGTTAAACGCAATAATGTAGGCGATACCGACCACGGTACCCGGCAATGTGTAGTTCAAGAGGGAGACAGTTTCTAAGGTCTTGTGACCGCGGATCTTTAACCACTTGCAGACATAACCGATCAAGACTGCGAGCAGGCCGCCGAGCGGGGTGCCGATACAGGCGATCAGCAAGGTGTCTTTAATCGCTTTCATGCCGAAAGTGAAGACGTAGTGGTAGTTTTCAAGCGTCAGCGAATTATCAACGCCCCAAACCTTCACAACAGAGCCAACCAAGATGATGGCATACAGATAAAGAACAAATGCCGTAATAAAGGCAACTGTACCGATAACGATCGAAGAGATCAGGACACCGGGGCCCTTAATAGAACTTCTTCCGCCGGCTTTGCCGCTGACAGTAACAAAACTCTTGCGGCTGACCCAGAAATTCTGCAGAGCATAAACAGCTAAAGCCGGGATTAAGAGCAGGAAGGACAAGGCAGCGCCGCCCTTAAAGTCATACATGCCGGTGATCTGCAGGTAGGCCTGTGTCGGCAGAACGGGGAAGGAGTGGCCGCCTAACACCAACGGTGTTGCAAAGTCTGCGAGAGAGCAGGAGAACACCAGAAGGAAGGCATTGGCTAAACCCGGAACCGACAGGGGAAAGGTAACGGATTTGAAAACGCTGAAAGGAGATGCGCCTAGAGAATAGGCGGCGTCTTCTAAGTTGGGGTCGATTCTCATAAGAATCGTCGACAGCGTCATAAAGGCAATGGGGAAGTAAGTCAGTGTTTCTGAAATAAACGTTCCCCAGAAGCCGAAGAAATTGAAATTTTCCAGACCCAAGGCCGTCAGGATGATGCCGTTGGGTCCTAAGCAGAGCGTCAGCGCAATACTTGATGTGAATGGAGGTGAAATCAGCGGCAGCAGTGTTACCGCGCTGATAAAGAAAGTAAGCCACTTCGGCAGCGACAAACGCGTCACTGCGAAAGCAAAAATGAATCCGATGATCGTGCCGGCAAAACCGACTGCGCACGCCAGAATAATACTGTTGACAATGGCTCGGCGGTCATACCAATTGGCGAGGAACGGCAAGAGGTTTTCAAATGTCAGGTGACCGTCGACAATGAAAGTCATTGCCAGGAGGCGAACGATCGGGTACAGGACGAATACGCCCATGGCGAGCCAAAGGACGCAGATGGTGAGCAAGGTCAACGGGTCCCTCTGCTGCTTGGTTCCGCTCGTCATTTAAGTACTCCTAATGAAACGGGGGTTCGACTTGGTCAAGCAGAACCCCACAATTTTTAAATCACGTTAAAACGGTGAAAAATTACTTAATGACTTCGTTAATCCAACGGTTTGTATATTCTTTGCGTTTTTCGCCCTTCCAAGCCACGTCAACGTCTTTCATGTTGATCTTGGAGAGGTCAAGAAGCGGATTGCTGGTCTTGACGTCGGAACGAGTCGGTACGTAGTTGATCTTGTTTGCGACGATGAAGTCGGCAAATTTCTTGCTGGTTGCCCAGTCGACAAACTTCTTAGCGGCGTCCATGTTCTTAGCGCCTTTGACGATACCGGTGGCTTCAATACCGTAGGAAACGCCGTCCTTCGGATATGTGATCACGACAGGGTAGCCCTGCTGCTGGATATCGAGTGCGTCAACGATGTAGAAGATGCCGGAGCCGCACTGACCGGTAGCGATAGGCATTGCGCCGCCCGCACCGCTCTTGGTGTACATCTGGATGTTGTCGTTTAATTTCTTCTGATAAGCAAAGGCCGGATCTTCGCCCATGACTTTCACGAGGGAGTAGATACGTTCTGTGGCTGTACCGGAAGTACGAGCGTCGGCCATCTGGAGGTTGTTTTTGTAGCGCGGATCAAGAAGGTCATTCCAGGATTCCGGAGCGTGCATCTTATTCTTTTCCAGGAACTTGGTGTTTGTTAAGAAGCACAGAGGAATGATACCGATGCCGGTCCAATGGTTCTGAGGATCACGCAGGTTTGTGGGAATTGCGTCGGAATCTTTCGGACGATACTGCTCGAAGATGCCTTCTTTGATGCCGGCTGCGTATGTATCAGCAGGTCCGCCGAGCATAACGTCAACCTGAGGATTCTTCTTTTCTGCATTCAGACGGGCCAGAGCTTCGCCTGAAGAGAAACGCATGAAGTTTACTTTGATGCCTGTATCTTTTGTGAATTCTGCGAAAACCTTAGAGGCATATTTCTCAGGCATGATGGAATATGCGTTCAGTTGTTCGGCAGCATTAACAGATCCTGCCAACAGCGTAAATGCCATTGCGGCAACGGTAAGTAATTTCATAGAGACCTCTGAGTTAACCGACGAAACGTCGTAATAGTCGTAATTGTAACCACGACAGCTTGATTTGTTGAACTTTTTTTGCGCAAGACCGAAATAAAACCCTTATTTCTCGGGCTTCCCATGAGACAAGAATCCAACAAATCGAGAAATAAATGCTCGCAGCGGGCTCTGATGAAAATAAGTACCTTGTTGAAAAAAGAGAATTTTTCTGGAAAACCAAAAAATAAGGCAGCCGAAGCTGCCAAGAAACTGAAGAATCAGACGGGAGAATTTTCACCTTCTAAAACGGAAGGGAAGTCGCGGAAATCAATTTTGGACTTTTGAACTTTCTCTTTGATGGGCAGAACTTTATGGATCGGCTCGTTATGCACTAAGGAAAGCAGCATGGATTGGTATTGATCTTCCGTCATTTCGCAAAAAACGGATTCCCCGTTGACCATGCTGAAACGCACTGGTTCTTTAAAAGAACGGGTGTCGGTGAAGCAGACAAGATTGAAATTGATGAGTTTTCCATCCGGAAGCACGACGATCATAGTTACTCCTTGGTTTTCTTTATTTTCACAGCTCGACCACTCTATTCTAGCTGTCGATGACGCCTATGAGCTGAAAGAGCGCTCTGAGTTCGAAAGCTTTTTGAAGCTTGCAGCAAAAGGAGCTATACCATTTTTACTATTATTTTGGCAGTAAAAGTCGCAATGTAGATTTACGAGTTTCCTTTGTGCTCTCACGCTGAAACAGGAAGTATCGCCTCTACAATGTGGCGGACAGATAACGCTCTGATGGTGGAATGATGGAAGAAGAACTTATTGAGTTAGGATCACCGACTGCTTCTAAAAGAGTGATTCTTCTCCACGGATTGACGGGGACGGCATCCGTTATTCGACTGGTGGCTGAATATCTTTGTAAAAGATTAGGCGAAGACTATTCTTTTCTTCTCCCGACGGCACCGATCATTAAAGTAAAACAATTTAACGGTGAGCCTGCACATGCTTGGTTTGACGTAAAGAGCTCAGACTTTCGAAGGGAAGCAGATATCGACGGAATTTTTGAATCCTCGGACCGGATCGCTTCCCTAGTTAGGAATGAGATCTCTCAAGGCGTCAGCCCTAAAGACATTTATCTCGGCGGTTTTTCTCAAGGCGGAGTCATTGCTTTAACAACTGCACTTTTGGAACCTTTTGCGGTCGCGGGTGTTTTTGCCTTTTCTTCCTACCTTCCTTTAGAAGATCAGTTGACAAGTCGGATGACGGATGTCTCCAAAGACGTCCCGATCTTCCAAGCGGTGTCACTCAAAGACGAATTTATTTCTCAAGAAATGTCTGATAAAGCCTCCGCTTTTTTGAGAAACCGCGGCAACCCTGTCCTCATACAAAATTACGATATGAAGCACGAAATCCGGAATAGAGAACTAGACGACGTCATCGAGTGGATCAAATCGTTAGCCTAAAAAATATTGCCAAGCTAATCAAAGGAACATAAAAAATCCGCCGGCGAAGAATTCTTGCCAGCGGGTTTGTTAACTTCAGGAGTACTTCTCTAACGGCTTTTATTCTACGCTTCCTAAGTAAAAATACTAGTATTTTCTATATATTCCTTTCCTATTTCAGGGGAAAGATACCTAGAACAAGGTATATATCTAGCTGTTTCGCTAAGAAATTTTAACAGTGAGACAGTGTACTCACCGTGAAAATTGCACAAAAAATTTAGAGAAATATTTGTCAAATAACTTTCGTCTATTGCTTATTTGTGTTGCGCGCATCGTACAAAGCAGATTAGGAATAACGCTGAGGAATCACGTAAGAACAAGTAGTTAACAAAAAGTTACACCATTCACAAGAGAATTTTTAAGTTCTAGCATGGGTACATAATTATTAACTCAAATCCATAGGTGCAATATGGTTGGTGTAATCCTTACGCTGGTCGCCATCGGGCTGGTCAGCTACTTCGTTATCAAAAACTACTATCCTCCGATTATCCTTTTGCTTTTGGGCTTGCTGCTCCTTTTCTGTGCTTATTTGGAAGGAGTTCCCGCAGTTGCTCCCAAAGCTTCCACAAACTTCTTCGCTTTTGACTTTGCTCAGGCATTTACAAATCTCTTAAAAGGACGCTTGCCCGGCTTAGGCCTCAACATTATGGCCATTGCCGGCTTTGCTGTTTATATGGACCGCATCGGCGCCAGCAAAGCACTGGTTAAGCTGTGTGTTAAGCCTCTGAAAGCCATCCGCTCTCCTTATGTCCTGCTGGCTCTGACTTACGTCGTCGGCCAGTTCATCGCATTGTTCGTGAACTCTGCCGTAGGACTCGGCCTTTTGCTGATGGCTTCTATTTATCCGCTGCTGGTTGCTTTGGGCGTTTCCCGCACTTCTGCAGCCGCCGTTATCGCCACAACCTGCTGCTTGGACTTAGGACCGTCCAGCTCCAATCTCTGGAACCCGCCTAATTGTCAAGTTCGTTTTGGCAAAATCCTCTCATAACCATTACTTCAGGCTATTTAAACAAACTTCATTACAATTTTTAGACTTGTTGTAAAAGGCTAATCCGAATATGTTTTGAAAGAGGCTTTTTAGCAATCTCTTCAGGCTGTCGCATGTCAAACGATGACATTCTGCCTATTATGAACTTCAAAAAATTACTTCCAATGCCTCATAACGCACCATGCTTGCGATTTGTTAACAAGTCGGACCTGCAGGCTGTCTGGAAGTGCCCTTTGCTTTCTCATAACATATTGGCTTAGATTGCCTTTTGACTCCAATACTTTTGGCTTACAAGCTGCACCTTGCTACACCGGCTTTCTTAATATCGAATTTCTTTTTGTATTTCAGTACCGCAAAGGCTATTCTTAATAACTTGGCTGCTAATGCGATACTCAATTTTGAACACGGCATACCGGCCGACAGTTTCTTATCTATCCATTTTTTCAAGGCTGATTTCGGTAGGCGCCCCTTTGTGTGCTGTATCAAGACTGCGTGAGCCCCTTGGACTAAGAATGCTCTCATCAATCTGTCGCCATGCTTTGTTATTTTTCCCATCTTCTCGTTATGTCCTGTGGTATGGCTTCTCGGGACCAACCCATAATAAGCGGCAAGATTCTTTGGCCCTTCAAATCGATTGATATCCCCAATTGTTGTTAGGAGCCTGCTGACACATTGAGGACCTAACCCCGGCACCTCGAGCAAGCGTTCTGCCGTTTCATTACCCTTCAAACCTTGTTCGATAGCTTTGTCTATTTGTTTAATGTCAATGGTGAAGCGGGCTGCGTTGCGAAGAAGTCTTTTTAACGGCTCTTTAATCTCGTCCGGCAATTTCTGAGTCTCTTCAATAATCGGTCTAATTTTTGCTTCTGACATAATGCTTTTGGAGATGACAAGGCCATAGTTTTGACAGATGCCCTTTATGCAGACAACACTGCAAGTGCGTTGTTTTATGAGTTGTTGACGGACTACCTGCAGGGTTTGCATAGTCATTTCAGATTTTGCTTTAACTCTTATGAATTTCAGCATTTCATCTTGCGCCAGGAACGCAATGGCTTGGGCATCGTTCAAATCGTTTTTCTGACCGGCAAAATGCGACTTTACATAATCCTTAACTGCTTCTCCGTTAATGACACGGCATTCATGTCCGAGCTCTTCCAATTCGTGTACGAGATAAGTCATACCATTGCAAGGCTCCATCGCAAAGACAGTAGATCCAAGTTGCCGCGCCTGGTTAAGCAAATCAGAATACTTGAGTCGGTCAATAGCATAAAGTTCACCATCAGTCGTGATCGCAATAACTGCTGTATCAGTTTTAGCTAGGTCGAGTCCGATTACCAGATAATCCTTAGAGACATCCAGCTGCTGAACTGCTAATCTTTTCATTCGTGACATGGAATCCTCTCTTAACTGTTTTTACACTCTTTAGTTTGACCAACTCCTTTTGAGTTGGCTAGATGGCGGGTTCCATGTCATTACGCATCAGAAATTAAGCAAAGGACCACGATATGGGCCTCCTTTTAACGGGAGACCTTAGCTCAGGGTTCTGCTAGATGCGTATGCAATCGTTCATTGCAACCAACATATCCTCAATTTTATTCAGCCTCGCTCTAATCACCGGTTTGGAAGGCGCCTCTTTGCCCGTTGCTTCCTCCAAACGTGTTTGGATTTTCGTCGTGAAGTTAAGGGCGATCTTGTTAAGCAGTGTTCTTCCGGCCAGATACTGAGCGTTTGTGCACTGCAACCGGTCCTGATTAAAAGCCATGTCTAACGCCCAATGGCCTTTGTTTTCAATTACCCAGTGCTGACGAATGGCACGATGCAGAACCTGCTCCACATTCGGGGCATCGTACCTTAATGATGAGATGTAATAGCGGACCTGAGGCCCAAGAATTTCTCCGGTGTTTTTCTTCAACGTGTCAGTGACGGCTTCCACGATTGATCCTTCATCGAGGCCAACCCATTTATTAAGAATTTCTTCCGGTAAAAGAGCTCCCGGAAGAACTCGAGTTTTTCTTTTCGTAATTTTGCCGCCTTGGTCTGTTACCGAAGGCCGCGCAATTTTGTACTCATGTGTTCCCAGTTCGAAGAATCCGCGCACCTGTTCATATGTAAGATCCTGATTAGCCTTCAGAGCCAAACAGTAGTCGGCCTTTTCGGCAATGATCTTTGCGGCGAACTCGGTTTGTGTATTTAAAGCATCTGCCGTGACGATTGCCCCTCGAATGTCTAAAGTGTCGATGAGCTTTGAGGCATGGGTAATTTCGTTGTTCTTTTCACCGATGACTTGCTGAGCCAGAATCAACTCGTTGTCTGCATCCATGATGTTTAAAACATACGGGGAGTGCTGAGAAGAATCCCGGGAAGCCCTGATAGCCTGTCCGTCGACAGCAATTACCGGGTGAGACAGTCTGCTGCGCAGCATCTCAACGAACCGTTCGATCAGAGCGGCATTTTTGTCTTTGCCGATAATCATCGTGATGCGCCTGACGGTATCGTGAGATATTTCCTCATCAGGAAAGTTGGGGAAGGTCTTGCTCAGCAAGGGGCGGCATTGATGCCAGAACTCTGCAATTTCCGTGCAGGAAGTTTTGCCTTGCATCGCAGCAAGAAGAATGACGCAAAAGACAATATCCAATGGGTAAATGATCCGTCCGGGATCTCTGGGATCAATCACTTCTTGGGCAGGTGCGGCAATCTTAGCCGCTTGAAGTGAACCTTTTCTTCTGCGCGGTTCCAGAGTAACCAATTTCTCCAAATCAGTTTCACCGGGCGGAAGTTTTCCCAAAGTCTCCGTTGAAATTCTTCTGCTGTTTTTAATCTTTGGATCGTAAACGCTGACGACTCTTTGAACATAAGTCCAACCGTCTTTTCGTTTCGCACGAATGATAGAAGTGTGCTCTTTTGGGTTATCAGATCTTGGTCTTGACATAGCAATCACCTTATGTTGATCTCTAATATTATACTATTCATCACGATAAAAAGCAAGCGCTTTATCCAATAAATTCATGCAACTATCAGAAATTTCCGCAGAGATTATTAAGATTTTTTATTAGGCTCTGTTCAGAGTAAGTATTGATATTAATTGTCGCGCCTCCATTTAAGGGGTATTTTTAAGTTAAGGAGGTACCCTATGTTTACCACAGCAGTAGATAAGCTCCTTTCGCAGTTTTTTCCTTAAGCGCTGAAGAAAGATCTTGCATTCTGGAAGTTCTCGTTGATAGCCAGCCCATTAACAACTCCGATGGAGTCGAAAGCTTTCTAAGCAAGAGGCTCGATGTCAGCCGGTCAGGTCGGCCCGTCTGTCCGCATTGCGGCTCATTAAAAGTTGTAAAAAACGGCAGACACTGTGAGACTCAACGCTTTATATGTCGAGATTGCAGCAAAAGCTTTGGTTGGAGCAGCGGGTCCTT
>NZ_DBMALT010000056.1:0-13602 GCF_057870745.1 Parasutterella sp.
CGCGATTCAGACCTTGCCTTTGGCTATGTGCTTGGCGCCACCGCCCGCACTTCGGGACTTTCACCCTGTAGAGTTCGCTCATGCCGAGCGCACATAGAAAACGGTCATGTTTCGAGAAGGAACACGACCGTTTGGTTTACCTTGAAACTGCGTTATTAGATGGATTCAGGTTCCATCTTGATCGCACCGCAGGGGCATTCGCTGGCGCAGACGCCGCAGCCCTTGCAGTAGTCGTAATTGAAGATGTAGGGGACGTTGTCGTCACCGGTCTTAATCACGGCGTTGTCCGGGCACACACCGTAGCAGTTGTCGCACTGCAGGCAGTTGCCGCAGGACATGCAGCGGCGAGCTTCAAACAAGGCGTTTTCTTCCGTTAAACCGTGCTGAACTTCATCGAAAGTGCTCTGACGGCGGACAAGGTCGAGCATTGGGCGAACGGTCTTGGGAGCATCCGAGTAATACCAGGTGTTGAGGCTTTCGAACGTGGCGATTTCCTTCTTAGGATGATCAACCGGTTCTTTGCCCTTTAGGTAGCAGTCAATGCCGTAGGCAGCCTTGTAGCCGTGGCCGATGGCAACGGTAACGTTTCTGTCTCCCGGGACCATGTCGCCGCCGGCGTAAATGCCGGGGACGCCGGTTCTCATGAAGCGGTCGACTTTAACAACGCCTTTTTCGATGTCGAGTCCGGGGATCTTATCGATGAGGCTCTGGTCGACGTTTTGACCGAGGGCTAGAACAACGGTATCGGCCTCGACGGTTTCGAATTCACCAGTCGGCTGAGGATTACCGTTTTCATCGAGTTCCATTTTTTCGATGCGGATTTCCTTCGGATTTTCTGCTTCTGTAATGGTGGAAAGCCATTTCACGGAAACGCCTTCCTGGAGGGCTTCTTCAACTTCGAAGTCATGAGCCGGCATCTTTTCGCGTGTGCGGCGATAGATGATCAGAGGCTCAGCACCCATACGCTTGGCAGAACGAGCGACGTCGATAGCGGTATTGCCGCCGCCGTAAACGACAACTTTACGGCCGAGCAGAGGCTCTTCTTCGCCTTCCATGGAGCGGAGAACGGAAACAGCGTCAAGCATGTGTTTTGCATCGCCGCCCGGGATGTAGGCGTTTTTAGCCATGCCGGCACCGACTGCGAGAAAGACTGCATCGTAACAGTGAGCCTTCTTTTCTTCTTCGATGTCTTTGACGGTTGTGTTCAGTTCGAGTTTGACGCCCAGATCAAGGATTCTTGCAATTTCCTGATCAAGCACTCGGCGGGGGAGGCGGTATTTCGGAATACCGTAGCGCATCATGCCGCCGGCCTCCGGGCTGCCTTCTTTGATTGTGACCTCATGGCCTTTGAGGGCGAGCTGATAGGCAGCAGAAAGGCCTGCAGGGCCGGAGCCTACGATCAAGACTTTTTTGCCTGTCTTCTGTTCGGGTTTGACGAACTTGTAGCCGTTTTCTAAGGCGTTGTCTCCGAGGAAGCGTTCGACAGAGTTGATGCCGACGGAAGCGTCCAGCTTACCGCGGTTACAAGCGCCTTCACAGGTGTGATAGCAAACGCGTCCCATGCAGGAAGGTAGAGGATTGCGCTTGGTTAAATGGCGCCAGGCTTTTTCATAGTTGCCGCTTTCGGCGTAGAAAAGCCAGCCCTGAATATCTTCGCCGGCGGGACACTGATGGTTGCAGGGAGGAAGCTTGTGGACGTAAGTCGGACGAAGCGTTCTCCAAGAGCCGGTACGGTTTTCCAAGGAAGTACCGACATCTAACGTAATAGCAAAAGGTTTTTTCATGGGATTAAGTCCTTAAACTTTGTCGGCTCGTTCGTCAGCCTGGACAGACGGCGGAATGATTTCAGGTTCTTCTTCGCCGAGAAGGCCGAATCTTCTGATATTTCTTTGAGCGATTGCCTGAATACGAGCAAACGCATCGGCGTCTCCCTTCGGTCCGAAGAGGTGAGCGTAGCGCTTCTGAAGTTTCATATAGTTTTCAACCGGCTGGAGCTGGCGAATCTTGGTGACTTTAGTGATTTCGCCGTATTCGGATTCGAATACCGGGAAGAGACCGGTCTCAACAGCGAGGCGTGCCAGTTTGACGGTGTCAGCCGATTTGGCTCCCCAGCCGAGCGGGCACGGAACCAAGATGTGGATGTAGCGTGCGCCATGGAAAGTCATGGCTTTTGCAACTTTTCTTTCCAAGTCTCTTAAGTCGGCAATTGTGGCTGTGGCAACGTAAGGAATGCCGTGAGCCATGGCGATAAGCGGTACGTCTTTACCTTGGCCGAAGGCGTTGCCGGGATGCTTGCCGACAATCTGTGTGGTAGCCGTACGGACAGCCGGCGGCGTAGCGGACGAGCGCTGAACACCTGTGTTCATATAGCCTTCGTTGTCGTAGCAGATGTAAAGCACGTCGTCGTTTCTTTCGAACATGCCGGACAAGCATCCGAAACCGATATCAGTCGTACCGCCGTCACCGCCTTGAGCGATTACACGGACCAGCGGTTTGCCGGATTTTTTTGCCTTGACGCGTGCAACTGCGGCCATACCGGAACCGACAGCGGCCGTGTTGCCGAAAAGAGAATGAAACCAGGGAAGCTGCCAGCTGGTTTCTGGATAAGGTGTGGAGAATACTTCCAGGCAACCTGTGGCGTTAGCAGCAATCAAGCGGCCCTCGGTCGCGCGCATAGCAGCGTCCACAGCATAGCGGGCGCCCAAGGCTTCGCCGCAGCCCTGACAGGCTCTGTGGCCGGAGTTCAAGGAGTTGTATCTTTCGATGTTGGCCTGTCCGCTTCTCTGATCGGGCTGCAGAAGACGGTTGCCGACCGTGAAAGTACCGGTCTGATAAAACTTAATCTGATGTTCGCTCATGGCTTAGAGATCTCCTTTGTGAAGGTCGGCAACGGCCTTAACAATGGCTTCGGCCATCGGGCCGGAGTGGCGTTCTTCTTGTTCGTGCTTCAGCTGGTCCTGAACGACTTTCTTATCGAGATCCAGGAATGTGAGTTCGGGAAGTTCACCTTTAAGAGCAGCGTCAAAAGCTTTGTGCAGGCTGCGCTTAGTGATAGCACGGCCGCCGAGTCCGGAGATGACGCAGCAGATATCGAGGTCGGAGAGTTTACGGGTCGAACGGATTACGTCGTCGGTGACGACACCGCCGATACCGACCTGGAGAGAACGGTCAATCACGACTGCGGTCTTGGCGCCTTCGAGAGCTGTAAAGACTTCGGCAGCCGGGAAGGGGCGGTATGACTTGATTCCGAGAAGGCCGACTTTCTTGCCGTCTTCGCGCATTTCGTCAATAACATCCTTGATCGTGCCGATGACAGAGCCCAAAGCAACAACCATGACTTCGGCATCTTCAGCACGATAAAGATCAACCAAACCGCCGCTCTTGCGGCCGATGATTTCTTCGTATTCTTTGGCGACTCTGTCGATCACGCCGAGTGCCTGGAGGTGATGGGCGTGGGCAAGATAACGAACTTCGGTAAACGCTTCGGGACCGACCATTGCACCGATAGAAACCGGCTGTTCCGGATCCAAGCTCTGGCGAGGATCGTACGGAGGAAGGAATTGGTCAACTTGCTCCTGAGAAGGAATGTCCATTCTTTCGAAAGCGTGCGTTAAAACGAAACCGTCCATACAGATCATGACCGGAAGAGAGAGCTCTTCGGCAATCTTGAAAGCCTGAATATGGAGGTCGACCGCTTCCTGGTTGTCTTCAGCAAAAAGCTGGATCCAGCCGCAGTCGCGCTGGCTCATAGAGTCGGAGTGGTCATTCCAAATGTTAATCGGGGCACCGATGGCGCGAGAGGCGACGGTCATAACGATCGGGAGACCGAGGCCGGAGGCGTTGTAAACCGCTTCAGCCATATAAAGCAGCCCCTGGGAAGCGGTAGCGGTGTAGGCACGGCCGCCGGCGACGGAACCGCCAATTGCCACGCTCATGGCTGCGAATTCACTTTCAACGTTCAAGAATTCGCAGTCTTCAAGAGTTCCTTTTTTGACCATGGCGCCGAGGTTTTCGACGATATGGGTCTGAGGAGAGATCGGGTAGGCGCAGATGATTTCGGGGCGGCAAAGTGCCACAGCCTCAGCGACGCCTAAAGAGCCTTCAATTTGTTTGAGCATTGGGGCGATCCTTTATAAACGATTCTTAGCTTCTAAAACAAAGGAGTAAGCGTCTGCCGCAACGTCGGCGTTGGCTTGGGCAACTTTTCCTTTGTAGCGAGTTTGGAAAGCCTGCTGGACGCTTTCGAGTTTGAGTTTGCCGGTCAGCGCGGCAAAACCTGCCAGCATAGCAGCGCCGGGAAGAGGACGACCGATGCGGGCGAGCGCGAATTTAGTGGCGGGCAGCGTAATGACGTGTCCCTTAGGTAGGCGGTTGACCAAATCTTCCAGACCGAGTTCTTCAGGCGACTGAGAGCTATTCAGAAGGACATAGGCATTTTCCGTCAAGCCGGAAAAGACATTTACGCTTTCGAGCAGTGTGCGGTCCTGAATAAGAACGGCATCCGGTTCCATGATCGGTTCACGAAGACGAATCGGCTTGTCGCTGACGCGAGCGAAAGCGACAACCGGTGCTCCGGTACGTTCACTGCCGAAACTTGGAAAAGCTTGAGCGTAGTGGCCTTCGGTAAAGGCTGCAAGCGACAGCATTTCTGCTGAAGTCACAACACCCTGACCGCCGCGGCCGTGTAATCTGATTTGGAACACTTGTTATCTTCCTTTTATAAATTGTTAGGCGATTGACAAAGCAACGAGCGCTTCTGTCGCATTAAATTTGATTCTTCCGTCGACTGCGATCGGTTCACCGTCCTTACCGCTGATCATTAACGGGTTGATATCGAGTTCGTCGATGAAAGCAAAATCTTCAACGAGCTGAGACAAACGAAGTAATGTCTCCTCGACTTTATTTATCTGTGCGGGAACTGCCCCGCGGGCGCCGGCGAGAAGTTTATAGGCTTTTACGGAATGAATCATGTCGGAGGCGTCCTCGACGGTGAGGGGAGCGAGGCGGAAGGTTACGTCTTTCATAACTTCGACAAACACGCCGCCTAAACCGAACATCATCATCTGACCGTACTGAGGATCCTTGGCGCATCCGCAGACCATTTCACGGTCGCTCTTAACCATTTCCTGGATGATGACGCCTTCAAAGCCGTCCATGAGACCTTTTTCGGTGAGTTTATTCACGAGATCAGTAAACTCGGCGCGAAGCTGATCCGCATCTTTGATGCCGACACGGACGCCGCCGACGTCTGTTTTATGAGAGATCTTTTTAGAGTTGAGCTTCATCACAACCGGATAGCCGATCTTGTTGGCTAAAGCGACGGCTTCATCGGCATCTTTGGCTTCGCCGTCTCTGCACACTCGGACTCCGTAAGCAGCCAGGACCTGCAGAGACTCTCCGGTCGTCAGCTGCACGCGATTGTCGGCAGCCGCCTGTTTGAAGACGGCTTCGACGGTCTCGGTGTCAACGGAGTAGCGAGGCGCCGGTGTGTCGGTGCGTTCGCGCCAGAGACGCTGCTGATTTAAACGAGCCAAGCCTTCTACGGCTTGTTCGGCAAACATGAAGAACGGAACGTTGACCTCGGTTTCGGAAAGGTGCGCAAAGAATTCGTTCTTTGTCATGAAGACGCCGACGATCGGTTTGTCGGGATGGGCGGCGCGAATTTCCATGACGGCTTTGGCAACATCAATATCTTTAAGGCCGAGGAAAGGCAGGTAAATGACAACGACCATATCAACGCCGTCGTCCGCGAGCACCGTTTCCAATGTCTTCTTATAGTGTTCCAGCGGAGCAGACGCGATCATGTCCACCGGATTTTTAACGGAGGCAGCTGCCGGCAGGAAAGAGCGTAGGGCTTCTTTAGTCTGATCTGAGAGGTGAGCTATTTCCATTCCGTGTTCGCAAACTGCGTCGGTGGCCATAATACCGGGACCGCCGGAGTTGGTCACGATTGCAACCCGATTGCCATTGGGAATCGGGCAGTGGCTGAACACTTTTGCTGTATTAAAGAGGTCCTGCAGAGAAAACTCGCGGATCACACCGGACTGCTTCAGTAATGCATCGGCTGCTTTATCGGCGCCGGCCAACGAGCCTGTGTGAGACGAAGCGGCGGAAGCACCTGCTGCGCTGCGGCCTGCTTTCAAGGCGATGATTGGTTTTTTCTTGGTCGTGCGGGAAGCCAGCGCGCGGAAGCGTTTCGGATCGGCGATAGATTCCATATAGAGAAGAATCTGTTTGACGTCGTCGACGTTTTCCCAGTACTCAATGGCCGAGTCAGCGTTGACGTCTGCCTGATTGCCGATGGAAATAAACTGAGCGAAACCTAAATTTAAATCCTGCAGGATGTTCAGAATACCGCCGCCCAAAGCACCGGACTGAGAGACGAAACCGATATCGCCGCGAACGGGGAGGGACTCGGCAAAGCAGGCATCGAGTCTGAATTTCGGATCTGTGTTGACAACGCCGAGGCAGTTCGGGCCGACGCAGGTCATGCCGTATTCGCGGACTTTATTGACGAGCTTTGCTTCGAGCTCAGCGCCGGCGCCCCCGGTTTCTTTGAAACCTGCGCTGATGACGACGATTCCTTTAATTCCTTTCTGGTGGCATTGATCCACAGCAGAGAGCACATATTTAGCGTTGATGACAATCACCGCCATATCGATCTCTTCCGGAACTTCTAAGACGGAAGGGTAGGCCGTCATGCCTTGGATTTCGGAGTCTTTAGGATTAATCGGGAAAATCTTGCCGGTGAAGCCGTACTCAACGAGCCGCTTCATGATATCGGAGCCGATAGTGTGTTCTTTATTAGATGCGCCGATCACAGCGAGGCTGCGGGGACACATGATTTTATCCAGATATGACATAAATTCTTTTCCTTAGTAATCCTTGAGAGTCTCTAAAATTCGACTGTATCTGCCATTTTATTGAAAATAATCCGTGGGTTCAGTAAGTTTTCATATTGTGCAATCTCTATTCACTCAATGAGAAATAAACTTTTAAAAATTCTGAAAGTCGACTAACCTGTTGAATAAAAATGAAAAAATATTAAAACTTCATTATCTGATATTTGCATATTGCGAAACATATAAATTATTCAATTAGTTAACGATTTTCCGCCTTATTTCGATCGTTAACAATTTTTTTCCTAAAAACCGTTGTTGCGGCAGGAAAAATCGCACAAAGAGCTTCTGTTTAGAAGGTCCGGTAGTCAGAAGGTTAGGAGTTCCGGAAGTCGGGTGGTGAAGCAGACGGGTCGAGTTACAAATCCATTTTTCTGCCTGTTCCGGATGTCGGAACGAAAACGAGAAATTATTTCTATTTTTCGCTTTCTTGCGGGATTCTGTAACGTTCGGTTTTTTAAAGAAAATTTTTAATCTTGAACAGAGGTTATTTTGTGTAAAAGTGGCTTGCGTTCAATGGAACTAATGGGTATATTGCACGGACTTCTTTAGGAGGGTTAAAAAATGGAAAAAGGAAAAAGAGAGCAGAAAGATAAAGCAAAGATCATCGCTGTGTCCTCCGTTATGTCTATCATCGGAAGCGGTGCGATTCTTCTTGCTGCTCAGTTCTTCAGTTAATTGAGATGAAGGGGCATTCACAGCCCCTTTATGAAACAAAACCTGAATTCCCGCTTCTAGATAACAAATATCGGAGCGGGAATTTTTATTCTCAAGCGTTCCATCAACAGACGGTCCTCTTTGGGGATCTCCTGCCAATAGAGCTTGGGTTTATCGTCTGTCTCATGCCGATACAGCACAAGACTGTTGAGTCTTTCCAGAACTCTCGGAGTGTTTAACGGATCGTTGTCGGCTCTTTCCAGTCTTCTTTCAAGCATGAGCCGCAGGCACAGTGACAAGTAAGTAACAAAGATTTTTCCTTCGAGCGCGCATTCCCTGCATCTGATTCTGCGTCCTCCGCACTTGTCTTTGTAATTATTAAAAGCTTTCTCAACCGTATCTTTCTGGCGGTAAATGTTGAGTGCTTCAGAGGCGGATTTTACTTCGCCGGATCCAAGTACAAAGCATCCGCAGGTCCGAGTAAAAGTTACCCAAGATTGTACGTCGAACTCGTAAAGATCTTTCGGTTTGACGTTGTCCGGTTTGTCTGTTTTCTGTTTGTCCTTTTTCTTTTTGAAGAATTTTCGGAAGTAAGGTGCGTTCGGAACTTCACCTTTTTCAAGCCTTGCTTTAAAGCTCTCCACTAACTCAGTCATGTTTAGGATTTCACTCGCCTCTCTCTGTTTGTCGTAATAGACGTGAATATAGAAAGGATATTGTTCCTTTCCATGCGCCCGAGTGGCGCTGTACCAATCTATTTGCTTAGTCGCGCAGTAACATCCGATCGTAGGTGAGTAGTATTCGGGGAGAGCCAGTCTAAGCGACGGCATGAGTTGATCCACTGTTTGAGCCGCAATGGCTAGGTCAGAACGCAGGTCCGCAAGAAATCCAACGTGATTTCTGAACATCATGAGGAAGTTGTGTTCCGAACAAAATCCTCTGTCTAAAACCAAGTTGATCTGCTTATCTCTCAGCTGGACTAAATCGACAAATAGATTCCTAAGCAGCGACACATCTGCAATTGAGCCGTTTAGGACCTTGTAGTAAAGCGGCTCACCGTTGGTTTCATCGATCAGGAGAGCGATTTTTATCATGGGCATTTCCGGATCTTCTTTATTGTGGCCGTAAGCAACCTTGGATAAAGTTTCCGAGTAAGAGGAGATCGAGGTGGTATCAAAGGCCCAGAAATTGTTGTTTTCTCCGCCGCAGCTGTGGTTAAGACGACGCTTCATATATTGCTGACGCTGATCTGCGGTAATGCTTTCCAGCAACTCAGAGATTCCCTGAGAATCCAGAGGATTTCCTCCCAACTGGCTGTGGGCTGCAGTGATGTCGTAATTGGCCAGGTTCCTTTCCGGATAAATAACGAAGAACATTGCAAGGGCCAGAAGATCTTTCCAGTGGTTCGGAAAGACAGCTTTCAAGTCCCCGAGCAGACCGTCCTGTTGAGCCATCTCCTTCAATACGTAGGAAGCTCCTGCATTTAGCGGGAACGTTTTGGATAGAACGGCATTTACACCGGCGTCGTTGACGGTCGGCAAATCAGAAGTGGCAATGAGCTTGTGATCCTCAAATTTGAATTCAATGTCTTTGTACTGCGGATTGTTGGTTAGGAACTTTCTTCCCAGCTGAACCTTTCCGTCAACCAGCTTTCCGACGGTTATTCGATGTTTCGAGTAAGAGCGCTGCTTTTCCTTATCCCAGGCGTTTTCGTATTGGTAGAGATAGTCCTGATTATTGACTCTGACTTTGATGATGTTTCGGATCGGGTCCATGGTAAGCCTCTTTTATAGATATCATTATTATAATCTATGAAAGGAGTAAAAATAAAACGCAGAACCCAATGTGGGACTGCGTTCCAAGAGTGAATCGTTAGTTTTTGAAAATTTTAAAATCTAGATTTCGGGGGTTCAGGGCAAAAAATCCTCGGGCGCACCGAGGATTATTTATTACCGCTCAGTGTGTCCTTTATGGCATACGGAGCAGGGGATGTCGGCAGTTTTTAATGCTGAGTGCTGCGGGTTCGAAGCAGCCAGCCTTTCTTTTCCTCCGTGGCACGCAATGCATTTGTTGTAATCGGCCATCGGCATGGCCGTATGACAGGCTTCGCAGTTAAGGCCTTTAACTTGATGGTTTTGAGCGATCGTTGCCGAAAAGGCGACCGAACTAAACAAGATCAAAAGGCTGATGAAAGACAAATAGAGTGCTTTCATAGTGTTCAAGCCTTGTAGTCAGGAATCACAACCATAGAGCGATTGATATCTTTAACGGTCTGGGCTCCTGTTAAGACCATGGCGACTGCGAGTTCATTCTTCATCTTATTTGCAAACAAGGCGACACCGTCAGCTAAACCTCCATGAGCGGCGCGAACAAAATGACGACCCGCTAGTGTGCAGTCTGCACCGATAGCGACGTATTTTTCAACATCCGTTCCGCGGGCCAAAGTTCCGTCAACCATAACGAAGCAGCGTCCGTTGACCTTATCGACGATGCGAGGGAGTACAGCAGCTGTTCCCGGGGTGTCGGCAAGCGTTCTGCCGCCGTGATTAGAGACGACGATACCGGCCGCCCCGGCATTAATGCAGAGTTCTGCTTCGTCCGGAGTCATGATGCCTTTGAAGAGAAGAGGAAGCTTAGAGGCTTTGACTAATTCTTTAAGTTGTTCAAAAGTCTTCGGTTCTACGGTCTGGCCTTTGGTAGCTCTGGCTGCGCGTCCGGCGCTGTCTAAGTCAATGGTAAGTGCAATGATTCCGGCTTCTTCTGCCAAACGCATTCTTTCGATGATGTCTTTTTGAAGTCTAGGCTTCAAACCGACAATTGCCTTGTATCCGTGTTCTTTCAGAGTCTGAAGGCGTTTTTCATAAACCGGCAGCGGATCGCCGATGCCGTCAGCGACCGCACCCAAGGTACCGGCTTTATTGCAGCCGCCGCATATGGCGTTAACAAACTCTTCTTCAGTCAATTTTCCGCCCATGTTATAGGTCGTACCGCCTGTCGGTGCAGCAATAACCGGCATGGAGATTTTTGTTCCGAAGAAATCGATAGATGTATCCGGAACATGAACGCCGTGCACAACTCGTGAGTTCAGCTGTACGGCAGCTAAAGAATCGTAGTTAGCTTGGAAGCCGCGGGAGGCACCCATGCCTCCAAAGCCAGGTACTTGACCGATGCAGGGGCCGCGTCCGTTGCATTCCGGGCAGACATAGCAGCGCGGAATCATCATTTCGCGCGCACGATTCCTGACTTCCTCATAAGTCATCTTTCCTGTTAAAGGACGGATGGTCGGAGCAGAAGACTGCTGGGCAAAAGCCGCCGAGGACGAACCGAGTGCAGCAGCGGCAAGAGAGGCGGCTGAACCTTTGAGAATATTGCGTCGAGAGAAAAACATTTTTCTTGTTTCCATAATGATCTCCTTGGTATGAACTAAAAACAACTAAGATAAAAAGAATTATAAACAAAAGTTCATAATTAAATGTTAAATAAATAAATTTACAGTAATAATACTAAGTATGATCATGTGTTTTTAGTATTTAATTGGGGTGGTTTATCCCAATGTTTGAGCAGATGCTTTTCAGTAATAAAGCTTACAGAAGTAAAATATATGCATAACAAGGCGAGATAAAATATGAAATCCAGGTTATTTAATATTCGGTTGAGTTTTGAAATAACTGAAAATAAATCAGAAGATTTTTTTCTACTCAAAAATGACCTCATCAGTCTTCTAGATGCCATACAGAGGACAGGGTCGATAAAGGCGGCAGCTGAAGAACTTGGATATTCCTTCCGACATATTTGGAATGAATTAAATAAGTGGGAAGAGGAACTCGGCCAGCCTTTAGTGAGTCGTTCCCGCGGAAAGAATGCAGAGCTTTCTCCTCTGGCAGAGCAGCTTTTGTGGACTAATAAAGAAGTTGAGGCGAAGTACAAAGAACAAATTATTGAACTTCAATCCGGTATTTCGTACTCCTTCAGAAAAGCATTTAACTCTGCCTGGGATCCGATTGTGATTGAAGGCTGCGCGGATTCGGCTCTCAATCTTTTAAGAAGAACAACCGACTGTGAAATTGAATTGAACTTCACGACCAGCCGGAAAGGTCTGGAAGCATTACGCGAAGGAAAATGTGAACTGGCAGGATTTAATTTTCCCAAGTCATCAAGCAGCAACAGTAAAGCTTTTGGGATGTTCGGTCATTTGCTTACGGAAAATAACCGACTCATTTTCTTCGCCGCCAGACTGCAGGGGCTTGCCGTTGCACCGAATAATCCGAAGAAAATCTATTCAATATTAGATATTGCTTCCCGTAAGGCAAAGTTTATCAATCGAAGGGAAGGGACGGGAACTCGGATTCTTTTTGATCAAATGTTAGATGTGTTGGCCGTAAAACCTGAAGAAATCGAAGGTTATAACGATATTTCGGACACTCAGTTCTTTACAGCGGTTCAGATCGCCGCCGGGAAAGTGGACGTAGGACTCTGCACGGCAAATGTGGCGAAGGAAAACGGCTTGGATTTTATTCCACTGGCAAAAGAGGTTTATTACCTTGCCGCCGCCGATGCAAAGTTTTTAGAGACAGAAAAAACAAAGAATTTCCTCCAATTCCTCCGAAGCTATGATTGGTCTGAGCATAAGGAACAGCTTGAAGGGTATGACTTTACCGGTACCGGAAAAGTTTTCAAGGTCTCTGACGTTTTCACGGCAGAATGAGGCTGAGAATTCCAAAGAGAGTCTTTCTTTTCCGATGACATGAAAACCGAATTTCGATTAGAATTTCGTGCGTCGGCTCCATAGTTGAATGGATACAACGTGGTCCTCCTAAGACTGAAGTGCAGGTTCGATTCCTGCTGGAGCCGCCACTCACTATATAACAATATCATCAAACCCCTCTATAATCTTAATTTTTCTCATTGTTTATTTGGAATAATTTGTCTTCATTCCGAATTGGATAAAAAACAAAATCTGATTTGGGATCTTTTCTGGCTCTTCTTTTTGAATTTAGTTCGTCGCCGAACTATAATTTCGTCATGGAAAATTTTGAGATTGTTTATCTTTCCTCGCTTTTAAACGAGAAAGCCGGAGACTTTATTCAGGACGAACTGAAAAAGTACGGGTACCCTGAATTGAAAATGGCCCATGGAGATATTTTTCATGTGCTGTTTGAGGCCGGGGAACTGAGTGCAAAGGAAATTGCCGGACGCACCCGCCGTTCTAAGTCCACCGTTTCAGAACTTGTGGATAGGCTCGTTAAGCTCGGCTATGTTTGCAAAAAACCGGACCCGGCTGACGCGAGAGGAGTGAAGGTGTCACTTACTGAAAAGGGTGTCGCATTTGAGGCGGTTTTCGGAAAAATTTCTGAAGACCTTTCGGCGAGGATCCTTTCAGCAGTAGAACCGGAAGAATTAGAAATTGCCGAAAAAGTAATGAGGAAGCTCACTTCAAATTTTTGAGGAAGCTTTAATTTTTAACTAAATAGTTCGGTTACGAACTAAATTTTAATCAAGGAGTTTGAGATGGAAAATTTTAAGATGGTTGAAGTAAAAGACGCTCCGCGTGTCGAACTGCACAACTTGCTCGGTCTGACCGGATGCGAAATTTCTATTAATGAACTTCCGGCTAAGGCCGCAGTACCTTTCGTCCATGCTCATAAGCAGAACGAAGAAGTCTACGGTGTTTTGGGCGGCAAGGGCCAGCTCTATATTGATGGCCAGGTCGTTGATATCAAAGCAGGTGACTGGTTTGTGATTCGTCCCAACGGACATCGCGCTATTCATGCCTCTGACGACGAAGGCATCAAATTCATCTGCATTCAGACAAAGAGCGGAAGCCTGCAGGAATTTACTGCCGGAGACGCCATCATCCTCGAAGAAAAAACCCCTTGGTTGAAATAATCTGAAGCCTTCTCCATAACCAGAGTTCCCGCTTTCGGAAATAAAGAACCGAAGCGGGAATTTTTGGTGTGCTCGGCATGAGCATTCTCTATAGGGTGAAAGTCCCGAGTCTGCCCGCTAGTGGGAAAGACTAGCGAACCCCAAGGTGTCTGCAGTGATG
>NZ_DBMALT010000057.1:0-12986 GCF_057870745.1 Parasutterella sp.
TGCAACGTTAAACGCGTTATGGCTGAGGCGGTCAAATGGGGAACAAAGAAGGCACGCATCAACTCCATTTCTCCGGGAATCATCGTTACGCCGTTGGCCCTTGATGAGTTCAACGGACCGAGAGGCAACTTCTATAAGGAGATGTTTGCGAAGTGTCCGGCAGGAAGACCTGGTACTGCTGACGAAGTTGCAGATTTAGCCCAGCTCATCATGGATCCGAGAAGTTCCTTCATCACCGGCTCTGACTTTTTGATTGACGGGGGTGCTACGGCTTCTTATTTCTACGGTCCGCTGCAGCCTAAGGCCTGAGTAGTTCTTCGAAATCGGAGCATTGCACAAAAAAATCTTTTTCTATATAATCGCATCTCCTGTGTGCCGGTATAGCTCAGTTGGTAGAGCAGCGCATTCGTAATGCGAAGGTCGGAGGTTCGACTCCTCTTACCGGCACCACAGAGAAAATGCCTAGGTGGTGAAATGGTAGACACAGGGGACTCAAAATCCCCCGCCTAATAAGCGTGAGAGTTCGAATCTCTCCCTAGGCACCAAGAACACCCAAAACCGAGCCAAAGTTGCTCGGTTTTTTCTTTATAAATCAAATAGTTAGGCCACTTCGGCGCCGGTGTCAAAAACAAGCTAGAAGCGGGAAAACCGTGCTTTAAAAAGGTTAAAAAGTAGGTTACCATCTTTTTGTCTACCTACCATTTTTCACTTTTTTGAGGCATTTTATGCGTGCGATTTCCGACCCTAACGAGCTCAAAATACTAACCTCGTTAAAACAAAAAAGAGGTTATAACCCACAAAACAAAGATAAGATCGTAAAACTCCAATTAAGCGGATATAAGGGTTTATACGCAGAGTTGAGAGGAGAGAACTTAAGGTTTTTCTTACGATACACAAAAGCTAACGGCAAAAAAACCGACAGAGTTTATAAAGGCTTATCCCTTAGTCAGATAACATCTTCTGCCCTTCCCTATGATCGGGAGTTAATTGCAAAAGGGCTTGATCCCATCGAAGAGCAGAAAAAAGCTCGTCAGCAAGCGGCTAAGCTTGCGGAAGATAACAAAAAGCAAAAAATTACGTTTGAAGATGTCTACCTTCAGTGGAAGGGCTACGCCCAGAAGAAGACGTTAAGTAAATATGCTGTCTCAACGGAAGAAAGTTACAAAGCCCTTAGAGACATGAATCGTTATTTTCACGTTTTTGAAAAACACATACTCCCATCACTTGCAAAAACCCCAATTTATTCAATCACCAGCTACCACCTCACGGAAATTTTCGCACCGCTTTATTCTGAGCATTACGCAACTGCTAATAAGTGCGCAACTCCCTTAGGTGATATTTTTTCTTGGTACGAACGGGAAACTAAAGGCGAATTTAAAACTCCGATCACTTCAAGTTTTGCGATTAATCTCAGAGACAGTAGAAAAGAAGGAATAGGGAAAACCAAAAATTTCAATGCACCTGATTACAGGGCGTTGCCCGTTATTTTTGGCCATTTAAACTCTGACCGATACGAAAACAATACTTCTGCCTTGGTAACTCAATTCTGCATTTTGACCGCTTGCAGAGGTCAGGCAATCCGCAAACTTCAATGGGAAAATGTTCATTTGAATGATGACTATACGGGTTATTTCATTATTCCCAAAGAGGACAACAAAATTAAAGACGCTCCGAAAGAATTAAGGACGGTTTACTTTGGGAGTATGGTCGGTGCACTTCTCACAAACTTAAAAGACAAGCAAATAGCACTCGCACCCGCAATTAAATACGTTTTTCCGAATAAGTATCGGAAAGACTGGGCGGAAAACCCCAAACCATTGGGCGAGAATGCAATCAATACCTTCATGCGCAAAACTTTCCACGTCAATGAACTTAAAGAAGGTTATTTTTGGAAAGATGCAGACAATGAAAAAGATGGGTTAATTCATACTCACGCAACTTCAAGAGCCTGTTTTCAGACATGGGCGCTTGAACAAAAAGACCCTAAAACAGGCTTACCGCGCTATTCAAAAGAGCTAACGGAGGCTTGCTTACTCCATGCAAAAGCCGATCAATACAAAGGCGCTTATGACCGCTCAAGAGTATCGGAAGAAGAGCTGTACAGAATCAAGGGAGACTGGGAGGAATATATCTTTTCGTATGAACTTGCCTGTTCAAAAATCCTTCCTGTATTGGACAATCCGATAGCTATGGGAAACTTACGGGATGAAGAAGCGGAAATTGAGCAATTAGAAAAACAAGGGCAACCTGTTGAGGAAAGCGAAGACCTGAAAAGCTACCGAATTTATGAACGCGGTCTTATCGCCCTAACGAAAGCGCAGGATGATTTTAAGAAGTACGGAGGTGAAGCACTTCTTAAGAAGCTGGAAAAACAGAAGAAAAAATAGCCTAAAAGTAATCAATCGAACAAGGCGAAACGCCTTCTAAAAATATTCAGTTAATTCCAGTCCTTTAAAAAGGGCTGGAATTTTTTTTGATTATTTTACCTGAAAAATATTCAAAAAGTTTTTCTACTTATTAAGAGAAAAATTATTCTGAATATTTTTAATGCCTAACTTATTGTTTACTATGATATTTTCTTAAAATGTACAAAAATAACAGTTAATATTCTGATGTCCTTACAAAGTAAGGACGGTAAATAAATATTTTTATTATTCCGAAGGCGGGGGCGAGCGAAGCGAGCCCCCGCCCTTCCTTCTCTAATCCTCAGAATGAGTTATTTCTAACATCAATTCATCTAATTGTTCAGCAACTGATTTCCCTCTACTGCCACGGTAAATTAACGAACCGTCGCTTTCCCTTTCCCAAGAAAGACCATCTTCTTTTGGGGCGAGCGATAGCGAGCCCCCAGCCCTTTTCTCTTTCCTCAATTCTTCAGCCTTTTCTCTTTCGATAGTTTTCTTATTCTTGCTTCCCTTCGGGCGTCCTCTTCCTCTTTTCGGCGCACTGGGCGCATCAGGCGCAATAACTTTTGCCTTGGGTTTTGGCCCTGTTTTTCTCTTGATAATCTTCTCAATTCGTCCCGTTTCAGCATTGAATCGAGCTTTTTTCTCCAAGCCAAAATCCTTTATCAGCTCGTCTATTACTTCAACGACTTCCCTTTTACGTTCTCCAATCTTGCCAGCGCCTTTTTGCGCAACCAGCGCATTGTTAAGCAACTCCTTCAAAAGCTCAATTTCGGCGAGATAATAGTCTCTGTAATCAATTTCCGGGTTTTCATCTTCCGATTGATGTTGCAGATAGCTCAAGCGGTCAGAAATCAAATCATCTCTACAAAACCACCTCAAAATAAAGAGGCTTTCTTCAATGAATTTCTTCTCTTCCGTGTGCATTGCTTGAATACGTTCATTTAGAGAGGCTTGAACTTTCGCAAGGGCAACAGCCGAACACTCTGATAAATCCTCAATCCTCTGATCTTCGGAAAAACACTTCTTGTATCCTTCCAAAGAAGAAATCTCGGGATTACGTTTTTTCGATCTTGTCAAAACGTTCTTAACCACAGAATCTTGAAAAGCAGAACCTAACCCCTTCAACGTCTCAACTTTTGCTTTTATTCCAGCCTCATAACTCAAATCAAACAGGCCGAACAGATTCAAGAAATTCACATAACCCAACTTGCGGATTGATTCAATCAAAAAGGCGTCGGTAAAGAAAACGCCTCTATTCTGTCCGTAACCTTCATACACTTCGGAAATCTTCGAACCCTTGTATTTGCTTGCTTTCCCATAATTCTCTTTGGAAATCCACTCATCCCAACGCGGGGCTTCAGTCTTGAAGCCGTAACGCATTTTTTTCAATGAACTCAGACAGGGATTCAAGACCTTTTCACCTGTTGCAGTCGTTTCCTCTTTCCAAACCCGAGTTACTTCATTCCTAACCTTCGGAAGCTCTTTTTGAAAAAGTCTTATTTTTTCATTTTCAAAATTGAGTTTCACTGCCTTATAGAGCATATCTTCGCTCTTTCCATGCTTCTCAGCATTATCTTTCATCCATTTTTGGGTGTAATCGTTATTCAGTCCAGCTTCAACGACTGCAACCGCATCGGCAATATGTTCGTTATAGGAAAGTGCGGTTTGGCTTCCAAAAGGTGTATCACAATCATCTTCCAAATCACGAACATGGAGCGTTAATTCTTCAGTTTTGAGACCCAAGCAATTAACCCCATACTTCTGCACCGCCCATGTAATCATCTGCTCCTTAGTCGCATTATCGGGATTACCTGTCACTGTCTTAACTTTTGATGTTGACGGCATCGAGAGACGCTTATGCGGAACAGCAGAAAACACACCACAGATAAGACCTTTCGCACTATTCAGACTTGCATCGGTAAAGGATTTATTGGAGCCATTGAATAGCTCAAAAACAATGATGTCAGGGTCTAACTTAAACCCAAATCCGCGGTAACTAAATTTTTGACTAATAAACCAATGTAACTTAAGGCCCATATTCCATGCATGGAATGCTTTCTGTTCAGTACTGTTCAAGTGAGAATACTTATCACGATCAAACTTATTAACAATCGTTCGAGTAACAAGCGGAAAAAATTCTCTCGTATCTATATCAACCAATCCATAGACCAATCCGACATGAGAGATTGACGGGTCAATACCCAATACTGTAAAATATTTGTTAATCATTTGTTTTTAAATATAAATTTAAGGGCGCTCAGGGCGCCCATTCTTTTGTTAGAACCTTAGAATATCTTCTTCTGTAAGACCCGTGATATCGACCTCGGGCCAAACCAGTTTGATGATCTCTTCTTTAGCCTCAATGAAATCCTTCCAAGGCTTGCCTTCGTAATCAAAGTTTTCGCTATCCAAACCTTGCGGGAAGACCTTCACATAGGAATCTTTCAGCCTATCGAAAGCCCATTCAAAAAGTCTTTCTGCCTCAAGAATGCTTGTACCTTTCCTAATGGCATTCATACGGACACAGTCACGGGCAAGATCATGACACTTAAGAATGAATTGAGCTTTACCAAGATATTCATACGTTGGTACACCTGACCGCTTGGCTTCTCGGTTAGCAACCTGCTTGGAATGCCATTCTTCTAAATCTTCGGGGCGATAACCAACTTTATTGTTAATTATTACTTTGGAAGGGAAACCATCGGATTTAGCTTTTCTCCAAAAAGAGGAGCGACTAACGCCGAGATACTTAGCAGAATCTTGAACAGAGAGAATTGGATTATTTTTTATAATTTCTTGTTTTTCTTGCATTTTATTTTTCTTATTGCAAAAAGGATTAAGAATAGAAGGAGCTCGATCAAGCTCCGATGTTTCATTTAGACTACTCCGATTATTATACAACAATTTGACACGTAAGTCAAGGGGTGATATAATGTTAATCACAATATCCCCTTCAAAAAAATCGAAGTCTAAAATGAAAAGGGATTGGCGCTATCTATCGCTTAAATTCCTTGGACAGATTTTTGAAAAGTCGGAAGGGGTCTAAACCTTATCTACCCCTTTTTAATCCCCAATAAGGCGCCAAATCAAGCCGTAGAGGGTATATTCCAACAAACTGTGGGTGTACTATAAATCGCACAACAGCGCTTAAAACGCTTCTACGAGCCTTACAAGGGCGTTCCTCATTCCCGGCGCCGGTATTCATTCACAATAATAACAACAACGAGAAAGAACAATGTCAGCATTAAGCCCGAGACAAAAAGCATTTGTAGAAAACTTCTTAATCACTGGAAACGCAACCCAATCAGCCAAAGAAGCGGGATACTCCCCTGCTTCAGCAGGTGAACAAGGCTGTAAGCTCCTTCGGAATCCGCTTGTAACTAAAGAAATCAACGAAGCAGAACGGCTTAGAAGCTATCGGCTCAAACTTGCGCAGGATTACGAACTTCTCAAAGCGCTCGAAATCCTTGAGTACGCATTAGAGCCAAAGAAGCGATACACACAGAAAGGGGAGCCGATGACTGACCCCGAGACAGGGGAATACGTCACGACAAAAGATGTCAACGGAGCCTTAAACGCCTTGAACTTCATAGCGAAAATCAGAGGAAAATTCCTTACCGACATCATCACTGCCCCCGCTCGAATTATTCAGGGAAGACCGCTCGAAGACTGGACGGAAGAAGAACTTGCAACCATAGACACGGAAAAACTGCCAGCAAAAGAAGCTCAAACCTTGGCACTTGAACGAGCGGAAAAAGAAGCGTTATCAGTTTATTGACTTGTTAGTAACTGGAAAAAGTCTCTTATCCGCCCAATCGAATTAGATTAAAATCGCACCACCACGGAATAACGAAAACTGAAAACTTCTACCCTGAAATCTTGCGCCAATCCCTTAATTTTGGGAGTTAGCAAAGGATTACGGCGCGAGCCGTAAGGGGCCCGAAAGGGTGTAGAAACGACAAAGGCTTGGGTGCAACCAAGCCAATGTCAAATTTACAAGAGGTTAGTATGGGAAGTACTTTTTCCTCGTGGGAGATTATCTCACACAATACGGTAGTTTGGACAGGTGATGTAAATCTTGATTACAAGTTATTGCTTTTCCTAGTGTTGGTTGCGGTAATCCGCAGTAGGTTCTAACGAACAGACAAAGGCTGATTCTTGCAAAAGTTTCGGCCTTTTGCGTATTTTCCATTCACAAAAAAAAGGGAATCCCTCCGCGCTTGCTAGGCACACGGAGGGATTAACTTCAATTGAGTACCACTCCGAAAAGAGACAGTACTATCGGCTTTAACCCAAGCCGATTAGGGTTTCTAAGTCAGATTAGAAGTTATGAACTACACCAACTGCGAACGAAAAGCCGTTGTATCTAAGGGCGTCTTTCTGTGACATGGCCTTGGTAACATCTTTCTTGAGAGCCTTAGAACCGTCAGCATATCCCGCATAAGCGTATGTCAAAGTGCGCTTGCTAAGAGGATATTCATAAGCGGCATTCAATGTCCAAGCGCGACGTTTATCTTCTGCACCCTGAGCGGCACCATCATTCTTACCGAGGAGATAACGAGCACCAAGTTTTGCTGTGCCACCAGCGACTTTAACAGCTGAAGACAGACCGAATACATGATCTTTGATGCCTTCGTCCTGCCAGTTATACTGATAAGCAAACATCGGTGTCCAAGAGCCAAGGTCGTAGCCCAAGCCGAGGTTAATTAAATAAGCTGTGTTGGAATTTGCGGTTGCGGCAACGCCTTTATTATCGACCGCTTCAAAAATCAAGCTATTCTTAAATCCGCCGAGGGTGTACTGAGCGCCAATACCATAATAATGAATATTGTCAGACCATTTAGCACCGTCTTCGTTAGTACCGTTGGAGTACATAGCGCTGAGCTTAAACCCAGCAAATTCAGGAGAAACATAAGCAACAGCATTATTCAAACGGCCATTGCCTTTTGCAAAATTTGTCCAAGAACCTGCGTCGTAACTCGTACCGAGAGCCCAACCAGTAAGCATGTTGTTGGATTGAGCGCCACCGGCGAGGGAACCTAAGCGACCGAAACCGATCTGACCGAAGTCACCCTGAACATAAAGTTTGGATTCACGGTTGAAAGCACCAGAGACTTCTTCGCCTTTTTTGTCTTTCCACTTATTGCCGACGGAGCCGTCATCACTGTTAAAGCCCTGTTCGAGGATAAAACCAACGGAATAACCATTACCGAGGTCTTCAACGCCCTTGATACCCCAACGAGAACCACTGCGGGTACCAGATTTCATATTAACGGTAGTATCTTGGCCGCCCGCTTTTTGAACAGCGACGCCGATGTCAATAATACCGTAGAGAGTTACATTAGAAGCAGCCTGAGCTGTCAGAGAGCCGAATACCCCCCCCCATGATCATGGAGGTGATAAGAAGAGTCTTTTTCATCAGAAGTATTCCTTTAGTTAAAAATCACTATGCATTGTGAATGCGTTTGCATATTAACAACGATTTCATTTAAAAACATCAAATTTTGTTGCGCTTGAACAACAAATAAGTGTTAACCCTTAATTTATTGTATCCTATTTACAACAAATTATTCGTCTAAACAGGCTCAAGTAGAACTATCTGCCATACATAACTAAATCTAACCAGAAAAATTACTCTCAATGAAGTACACCCATTTGAGAGTTGAAAAAAGACCCGAAAAACACTCTCAAATAAGTTGATTTTTGACTTATGAGAGTGTACTATCATAATATCTAAGATTTAAATGATAGTGAGATCAAATCATGTGCGCTCTTTTAGCTTACAAGCGAGTTTCGACAATCGATCAAAACACCGCTCGCCAATTAGCCGACTTGAATCTTAAGTTTGAGAAGACCTTTGAAGACAAAGCCAGCGGGAAAGACACCAACCGCCCACAGCTGAAAGCGCTTATGGATTACATGAGAGAGGGCGATGTTGTCTATATTCATTCGCTTGACAGATTGGCCCGTAACCTTTCGGACTTACAAGCCCTTGTTAAGCACTTCACCGCCAAAGGCGTAGCTGTTCACTTCGTTAAAGAGAACTTGATCTTTTCTCCGAACGAAGAAACCAACTCTTTCAATAAGCTCCTATTCCAACTCCTTGGCTCCTTTGCAGAGTTTGAGCGGAACATGATTAAAGAACGCCAGCGGGAAGGAATTGCCAAAGCGGTAGCCAATGGCGTGTACACTGGGCGCAAACCCACGCAAGATAAGGTTTACAAGGAAACTAAGGCGCTCATTGATGCTGGGATGACGACAGCCGAAGCAATCAGACAAACAGGGATAAAGCCCGCAACCTATTACCGTTACTTAAAAAAAATCAAAGTAGGTTAATCAGTAGGTTACTTAAATTTACATGTCTGTAACCATATGATTTTACGAAACTACTAACTCTCTCCCTAGGCACCAACCCTCAAGTCTCAAGCCTGCTAGACCTTGTTTTTCAAGGTTTTTTTATTTTCACGGCATCAATATTCCTGCGCCTTTTGACCACATTAGCGGTTTTTTAACGGTTGTAAAACGGTAGTTAAAGACTTTTAATTTTAATTCCGAAGGGGTAAGGTTTTGCTTGTCCAAAGTCCTTCTACTCATCATTTTTGAGAATCAAGACTTCTGTGGCGTTAAAAGGAATTCTTTCGAATTTCAAAACAAACTCAAGGTTAGTCGCTACACAACAGAAACGACTAGAAGCTTTGCTTACCGATTTTTTATCTTTTTTATATAAACTTACGGCTAACCGCCCTTCAGTCTGTCTTGATTTTTTCAGCCAACTTCCCGTGAGGTAAAGCACACAAGATTCATTCAATCTTGGAGCTTTACTTACCACGGTTAGGCCGAAGCGCTCATAACAAGGCTCGCAATGTAACTTGAACGATTCTCGTTATTCTTCCTGGCCAAATTATCCAATCGCCGAAGAACACGAGATGGAAGACAAATATTAATTCTTTCGGTTTTATCAGACAGCTTATCTAAATCGACATCAACCATGGCAAAGATCCAACTCTTGTACTCAGGATTTTTAGCCACTTCATCAAACGAGGAAGGAGGATTGATCGGGAAACCCTCGTCTATCATGTCTTCCATCCATCCAGCAAGCGCCTCGGGTGCATTATTTAACGCTTCTTCTAACGTGTCTCCTCCAGAGTAGCAACCGGGACAGTCGGGAAAAATAACACCAAAAGCATGGGTTTCATCTCCTGGTTCAATAACACAAGGGTAACGCATAACCTCTCCTCAATCTGTAAAGAGAGGCAGGGGCAGAGCCCCCGCCCTGTAACAACTTACCTAAGCTCTAGACCAGTAACACGCCTCAAAGAAGCCAAAACCCCTTTTGATAAATCCTTAGTTGGATGTGGAACGGTGGCAATAAAGCGTACACCATCCTTTTTAAAGTTGAAATGATCCCCTCTAACACTTACGAGCACCCAGCCGTTTTGCTTAAGTATGCTGATTACCTTGGAACTATCCATGGTTTCGCTCCGTAGTAAATCAACAGTGTGTAATTATACACACTAGTAAATCTCTTTCAACCAAATAGTTTGCATAACAACGACTTCTGCAATGCAAGTCTAGGTTTAGATGTCCTTGTTTTCACTCATGTCTCAATCCCCTCAATCCTTGAGTTTAAGTGCTGATCTAAAATAACAACCATCAAAATAACAATCTCTGGGAGCAATCGTGAATCTCAAAACCGTTCAAACCCCGGCCCTTCTCCTTGACCTAGACAAGTTCACTCGGAACTGTAATTGGATGAAAGAAAAAGCAGAACGTCTGCATGTAGCGCTCCGCCCTCACCTCAAAACCGGAAAATGCATCGATTTCGCAAAGGTTCAAATGACATCCCCTTCGGGACCTGCGACTGTTTCAACTTTACTAGAAGCTGAGTATTTCTTTAATCTCGGCGTTATTGATCTTATTTATGCCGTCGGTATCTCACCGGGAAAATTCGAACGCGCCGTAAACTTAAGAGAAGCAGGCTGCGACTTGAAGGTCATCTTAGACAACAAGGAAACAGCCGAGCAGTTCAGCGGTTACTGCGAAGAAAGAAAAATCCCCTGCCCGGTTCTGATTGAAATCGACGTCGACGGACACAGATCCGGTGTTAAACCTGACTCTGATGATCTGATTGAGATCGCAAAAATTCTTCAAGGCAAAGCTTATTTCGCCGGAGTCCTCACCCATGCTGGTGACTCCTATAAATGTGTAGGACAAGCTGCTTGTCTCAAGGCTCAGGAAAATGAAAGAGATTCCCTCGTTCATTGCGCAAACCGTCTGCGTAAGGCCGGATTTGATCCGAAGATTATCTCTGCCGGATCTACTCCAACTGCCGTCTTCGCAGAATCTTGGGAGGGCGTTACAGAGGTTCGCTGCGGTGTCTATTGTCTCTTTGACTTGGTAATGGCAGGCCTGAAAGTTTGCACGATTGATCAAATCGCTTTGTCCTTGTTAGTTGAAGTCACTGGTCATCAAAAAGAAAAAGGCTGGGTCATCACGGACGGCGGATGGATGGCTCTTTCCCGCGATCGCGGGACGGCAGCTCAAGCTGTTGATCAAGGATACGGATTGGTTTGCGACATCAACGGGAACCCGATTGATGATCTCATCGTCGCTTCCGCCAACCAAGAGCACGGCATCATCACTCACCGAGACGGCCGCTTAGTTGACCCGAAGGATTTCCCGATCGGAACTCGTCTCAGAATCCTTCCGAATCATGCCTGCGCAATGGCCGCTCAGCATCCTCAGTACTTTGTCATTCGTAAGGGCAAGATCGTTGATATTTGGAACCGTATCTATGGCTGGCAGCCGAAAGGAATTTCATTATGAGAGAAGTTATTCTTCCATCTTTGCCACCTCCCAACGGCCATTACTCGCATGCTGTCATTTTTAACGGTGCCGCATATGTTTCCGGCGTCCTTCCAATGCGCGTGAAGCCGGAAGCCAGTGTCAAAGAACAGTTTGATGCTGTATTCGACGTCATCGAAGCAATCCTTAAAGAATGTGAGAGTTCTTTAGAAAAAGTAGTGAACTGCCGCATTTATATCGCTGACCTCAATGACTGGCCCGAAATCAATCGCCTTTACAGCGAACGATTCAAATCTGCTCGTCCGGCTCGAGTCGTCGTTCCTGTTAAAGAACTGCATTTCGGCTATCGCCTTGAAGTGGAATTAATGGCTGCTGTCTGACAATTTCGTTAGAGTTTCGGCCTGCTCAGGGTATTCCTTCCCGATTTAGAGCAGGCCTTTTATTTTTGTCTCTGGTTTTTGCATAAAGTGGACTCGACTCATCTATAACTCACTATGCAGCTTAATAAACATATTGCAGCTCTCTGCATCGGAACCTTTTGCCTCGGTGTTGCCGAACTCGGCATCGTGCCGGTGTTAACGGCGATCGCTAATGATTTCCATGTCACGATTCCGCAGGCCGGTCTTTACATCTCTGCGTATGCGGCAGGCGTCTGCGCCGGCATCGTCGGCCTATTAGCATTCGGGCGCAACGCGAACCTTAAAACCACACTTTTAGTTGCAGCCTGTCTGATCCTCTGCGGGAATCTAGGTGCTTCTCTGGCCCAGAACGACCTCATGATGCTCGCCGCACGTTTCGTGTCAGGTTCTCCTCACGGAATTTTCTTTGCTTTAAGCGCTGTCGTTTGTGAACGTCTCGCCGAACCCGGCAAAGCCTCTCGCGATGTCACGCTGATGGTTTTAGGTCAAACATCCGCAAATCTCGTCGGTGTACCGCTGTGATCTCTCATCGGTTTGGCCGTGAGCTGGAGGTTGATTTTCGGCTTCATAGCCGTCCTAGCGTTACTTTTAATCCTAGCTTTAACTCGCTGGCTTCCTTCCATGCCTGTTGTTAAGAAGCCGCTCTCCAACGAGCTTACGGCTCTTAAAAGCTGGCATCCTTGGTTCATCCTTTCAGGAGTCGCTATCGGCAGTGCCGGCTTCTACGCCTACTACTCCTATGCTGATCCGATCATGGCCACTATCGCCCATCTGCCGGCAGCATCCATGACCTTAATCATGTTTTTGGCAGGCGCATCGATGTTTATCGGAAACATCGTTTCGGCTCCGCTGACGAAATATTATTCGGATGTTGCATTGGTCTGCGTCGGCCAAACGCTTATTGCTATTGCTGTCTTAGGCGCTCTCTTCTATTCTCACATTCCTTGGCTGGCAATCAGTTCCATGTCCCTTGCCGCTTTCGGCTATTTTTTCATCTCCGGCCCCATGCAGGCGCTGATTATTGCCGGAGCGGGAGACGCTAAAGTGATTCTCGCGGCTTTAGGTCAGATCGCTTATAACGGCGCCAATGCGATCGGTGCCTTCCTCGGCGGAGAAGCGATCAGACATTACGGATTTGCTAATTTCAGCGCGCTGCCCGGAAGCATTCTGAGCTTTGTTTCTGCCCTTATATTTATCAGCCTATTGCTTCGATACCCACGCCGCTAGACACGAAAAATCCGGCCGAAGCCGGATTTTTTGGTGTGCTCGGCATGAGCATTCTCTATAGGGTGAAAGTCCCGAGTCTGCCCGCTAGTGGGAAAGACTAGCGAACCCCAAGGTGTCTGCAGTGATG
>NZ_DBMALT010000058.1:0-11218 GCF_057870745.1 Parasutterella sp.
TACTCCTTCATCTCCAATAAGATCGAGCAATTTAAATTTGCAGTTTTCACCGCAGACTTCTTAGTGCCCGCTCTTATCGGTCGTCGATAAATTTTTAAAGAACTCAATCAGTTACTGCGTAGTCATCAGTAACGAGGTGCGAATTATGAAGAGGTTTTTTAGGCTTGTCAAACCTTCCTCTCGAAAAAAATCTATGATTTCTGGACAAAAATATTACTTTTCTATAAAAATCAAATAGTTACTAAAATTTAACAAATTGTAATTTAAGGGTTTCTTCTAATTATGTTTCGTCCAATTGATTGGAGAAATTCCCTTTTTAACAAGCCACTCATTTGCTTTTCTAAAATGATCGTTCCCGATGAAAGGAATCGGACCTCTCAATGCCGATAAAGGCGACGGATGATTGCTCTCTAAGATCAAACAATCTTTATTGAATTTTCGAATGAGCTTCTTCTTTTCCTGAGCCGATTTTCCCCAAAGCATAAAAACGACCGGTCTTCCCTCCGAGGCAACCTTCGCAATAATTTCACCGGTCAGTTCTTCCCAGCCTTTCTTACTGTGGCTATTGGCAATTCCCTCTACAACCGTGAGAACTGTGTTGAGAAGAAGAACGCCTTGTTTGGCCCAGCCTTCCAACTCACCCGTTCTGAATTCGGCTTCCGGGTACTCTCTTTTGATTTCTTTAAAGATGTTCCTCAGACTCGGGGGCGGCGGTACATCCTTGTTCACGGAAAACGCCAGTCCGTTTGCCTGATTGAATCCGTGGTAAGGATCCTGCCCGAGAATAACGACCTTTACTTCTCCTGCAGAGAGAAGCTCTAAAGCGCGGTACGGTTTCGGCGGGAAGATCTTCAGTCCCTCGGCTTTCTGTTTTGCCAAAAGCTGCTCAATCTTCTTTCCCGCCTCCGAATGCTCGAAATCAGAAAGAACCGGTTTCCAATCCTCTTTGATACTGCTTTCAAGCACGAGCTCCCTCCTTCGCTGGAAGAAGGGCCTTCAAATCCGAAAGATGGTCAATCATTGCTGCCGCTTCGTCACGTTTTGCAATTTCGTCCAACGGCATACCCTCGCTCCAACCGGTCCGCACAAGGATCGACAGAACTCCGGCTTGTTTCGCCGCCGAAGAATCGTTTCCTGAATCGCCAACCATCAGAACTTCTTCCGGCGCCAAACCGAGTTTCTCACAGGCATAAATAAGCGGATCGGGATACGGTTTGGGTCTTGCCGCACTGTCGCCGCCCACAACTAAATCCACAAGTTCGAGCAGCCCTTTGCCGGCCAGCGTATCCAGCGTCATTTGATAGGGCTTGTTCGTTACGATAGCTGTCTTCAGCCCCAAATTTTTGACATACTTTATGGTCTCTATCGTATCGGGATACAGCACGCCCTTTGAGTAGCGCCCCGCCTCCACATGTCTTGCCATACTTTTGACTGCTAAGTTGAACATTTCCTCAGGAAACGGCTCGTTCATGGAATCGGTCATCGCACGCCGAACTAAAACAAACATTCCTTTTCCGATGTACTTGCCGACCTTCTCTTCCGAGAGCGGAGGCTTATCAAAGTCGGAACGCATTTGGTTCACGAGTTCGGTGAGCCCCGGAAGCGTGTTAACAAGGGTGCCGTCCAGATCAAACAGTACCGCTTTCAAATTCTCAAAACGTTTCATTTTTACAGGGATGCCAGCTCGGAGCGCATGTCGTCGATAACAGCTTTGTAGTCGGCCTCGTTAAAAATTGCACTTCCTGCAACAAATGTATCCGCACCGGCTGCTGCAATTTCTCGGATATTCGATTTCTTTACACCGCCGTCTACTTCTAGAAGGACCTTGCGTCCGGAAACCTCTGCATAACTATCAAGGAGTGACCTGCACTCCTGCAGTTTTCCGATCGTGGTCGGAATAAAGGACTGTCCGCCAAATCCGGGGTTGACGCTCATAAGCAGAACCATATCGATGTTGTCGAGTTCGTAATGCAGATACTCCAGCGAAGTTGCCGGATTTAAGGCCAAACCTGGCTTGCAGCCGCAGTCACGAATCAGCCTCAGCGTCCGATCAACATGACGGCTCGCTTCCGGATGGAACGTAATAATGTTGGCACCTGCTTTCGCGAACAACGGGACAATTTCGTCCACAGGCTCAACCATGAGGTGGACATCAATCGGTGCCTCGGTATAAGGACGAATAGCTTTACATACCATCGGACCGACCGTCAGGTTCGGCACGTAGTGATTGTCCATTACATCAAAATGAATCCAGTCTGCCCCGGCAGCAATCACATCCTGAACCTCTTTTCCGAGATTCGCGAAATCAGCCGAAAGAATAGACGGCGCAATTCTGTACTTTGTCTTTGTCATTGTGACCTCCAACTCACAATTTTAAAGACTCGCGGCCGTTCCTTGAAGGACATTATTTCGAGAGATGACCGATTTGATTTTGTCCTAGAATCAGGCGTTCTTACGGAGAGTTTTTTTATGAGTAAACGCAGCATCGCATCCCTTGTTTCGGCTTTATTTTGCTTAGCATTGCTTAACGGCTGCTCCAGCAACAAACAAAAGCCTCAGGAGATTACCGAGCCCACGGAAGAAAGCGTCCGTTTTGAAATCTCTGCCTTCTCCGACATACCTTCTTCAGAGAAAGAAGATTGGGCAGCTGCGTTATCTGCATTCAAGATTTCCTGCCGCTCGATTTACCGCAAAGCAGCCTGGGCTGAAGCTTGCTCGAAAGCATCCGTCACAGACCCTCAGAATGCAGAAGCGTTCTTCAAAAATAATTTCACTCCGTGGAAAATCGAAAAACGCACAATCGGTACGCAAACCGGAACCGTTTATTCCATTTCTGACACCGGCCTCATGACCGGCTACTACGAACCTCTGCTTACTGTATCGAAACATCGAACTGAGCGGCACACCACCCCGATCCTATCCACGCCTGACGACTTAATCATTGTTGACCTAGCAGAAGCCTATCCGAAACTCAAAGGGATGCGCTTGAGAGGAAAAATTCAAGGAAGAAAACTCGTCCCTTATGACACTCGAGCAAAAATCGTGGCTCGCAAAGACCTCGACAAATATTCCATCGCGTGGAGCGATGATCCTGTCGCAGTCTTTTTCCTTCAAATTCAGGGTTCCGGAAGACTCCGCACCGAAGAGGGCGAACTTATTCGGGTCGGTTACGACGATCAAAACGGCCGTCCGTACAAGGCCGTGGGATCTTGGCTTGTCGACCAGGGCTATCTGAAACGCCACGAGTTATCCATGCAGAACATAAGGGCCTGGGCACAGAACAACCCGGACAAGGTGGACACCCTGCTCAACCAAAACCAAAGTTTTGTCTTCTTTAAAGAGAAGAAAGGCGGAGATCCCAACGAAGGACCGATCGGCGCTCAAGGACTTCCTTTGACACCCAAGGCCTCGGTCGCGGTCGACAGAAGATACATATCTCTGGGCACGCCGGTGCTGGTTTCGGTTTCCCAAACCAATCCGAACCTTAATTTCACAAAGCCGGTGGTCGCGCAAGACACGGGCGGCGCCATCAAAGGCCCAATCCGCTTTGACTTCTTCTGGGGATTCGGAGATGAGGCAGATAAAAATGCGGGCAGGCAAAAAAGCCAAGCTCGCGCCTGGCTCCTTTTACCGAACGGTATCACTCCGGAAAGCCTGTAATACCGCTCAAGCCTAATTAAGCGAAACGGCCGGATTCCGGCCGTTTGTGTTTCTTGCTTAAAGCTCTTTAGGCTCTTTACCTTCGTCTTCCTTTTCGCCTTCCTGCTCAATCTTGGAGATAAGCTCCATGGCAGTCATGAAGCCGAAGGGGCCTTCGCCGTCGGCCAGATAAATTGCCGGGACGGTTTCAATGCCCAGTTTTTCCAAAAGTTCCATGTTGTCTTCAACAATATTTTTGGCTTCTTCGGTTGCTTTTGCTTTCGGGCGATTCTCATTCATGACCCAGTCTGCCCAAGCCGCGGCAGGATCTTTTTCCGACAAAATCTCGGCTGACAGCTTCTCCGAATCTTCACCGAGAACCGGAGCCAGGTAGACAAAGATCTCCAAATCGTTGAGCTTGTCCGTATTTTCTTCAAAGAAGCGTTTGCACCAAGGGCAATTCGGGTCGGCAAAAACGGCAATGTGGTACTTCTTAACTGCGCCGAGCTTGATCGTAAAGGCCTTTTTCTCGGACCAATTGGTCAGCGGAAATTTTTTAGTCATTGGAATCTCTCCTCAATATCGATATCTTGAAATATACGAGTCTCAATGGAGAGCCCAAGAAAAACCTACTCATTCCGAGAGTTTATCTTTAGCAAGCATGTTTTCCAGGTATTCGATGCTCACGGCGCCCGGGGCTCTTTGGCCGCTCGGAACAAAGACGGTCGGAGTACCCGTCACGCCGAGCTTGCTGCCTAATGCGATATTGCGTTCGATCGCAGAGACATCGCAATTAGCACTCTTTGCCGGCGCCTGAACGCCGTCGAGCATGCGTGCTCTCCAGGCAGCGCCCTTATCCTTGGCACACCAAATATTCTGACTTTCGGCCAGGGAAGAAGGACGGATCACCGGGTAAAGGAATGTGTAAATCGTAACGTCCTTCATTTCTTTCAGACTTGCCTCAAGTTTGCGGCAGAAAGAGCAGTTCGGATCAGAGAAAACGGCAATTTGACGTGCGCCAGTGCCGTTCACGATTTTGATAGCGTCCGCAAGCGGAAGCTTGGCAAAATCGATGCGGCTGAGTCGGTCTTTCGTCTCTGCCGTCAAGTTTCTTTGTGTTTTCGTTTCAAACAGCTGGCCCACAATGATGTGATCTGCCGTGGCGTCCGAATACATAATTTCATTCTGTGCTACCACTTCATAAACACCTTTAACAGGCGTAACCGAAACCGACTCGACCGGAATTCCTAGTTTCCCCTGGAGCGTTTTTTTCAATGTGTCACAAATTTGTTTTTCATCCTGGACAGCTGCTGCAGGGGCGTTCGAGACCGACTTATCCGCCGCTGCAGCGACCGGTGCTGTTGGCGCATTCACAGCTGTTTGAGAGAAGGCGGTAAACGGCACTAAGGCTAAGAGGGCCGCACAGAGACGCTTTTTACAATTCATTCGGAACTCCGGTGTTTGAAACGTGAAGACAGTATTTTATTGCCTTCCCAGATGGGCACATTATTTCAGTATTAGGAGCTTTTGAAAGGTCCTTCATGTTTCCCCGTAGAACAACCGCAAGATTTTTCTTTAAAAGTCCTGTATAGTGCAGCTTCTCGATTGAGAGACGGCTAGATAGCTCAGTTGGTAGAGCAACGGATTGAAAATCCGTGTGTCGGTGGTTCGATTCCGCCTCTAGCCACCAGAATTTTTTCAGGTCGCTGAATTTTTCAACGTTCAGTTGCGTATTTGGAAAAACTCCTGTATATTTCGTCTTCTCGATTACGAGACGGCTAGATAGCTCAGTTGGTAGAGCAACGGATTGAAAATCCGTGTGTCGGTGGTTCGATTCCGCCTCTAGCCACCAGGATTCTTTGAGCCCGATGCCAAAAGCTTCGGGCTCAATTCTTTTTATAACTCGGGGAGTAGCCTCCTGGGGACTGTCAACAAACTTGGCAAAGCCATGGCAGTTCCGGCGCAGTCCTGCGCTTGGCGAGACCGATGAACCTTTGGACGCTTCCGGCGCGCCGAGGGCTCATTGTGCTTTTGCCGGATCGGAGAAAACTCATGGAGGCCATCCTCGTTGCCATCGGAGCGGTTGCCCTTGCTGAAATAGGCGACAAAACACAGCTCCTTGCCTTCCTTCTCGCTTCTCGGTTCAAAAAGCCCACGCCGATTATTCTTGGCATTTTGGTCGCGACGATCTTCAACCACTCTCTTGCCAGCGCGCTCGGCGCATGGATTACCCACGTCTTCAGCCCTGAAGTAATTAAATGGATCATTGTAGGTTCGTTCCTCGCCATGGCGGCATGGATTCTTATCCCGGACAAGGGCGATGACGATGCACTAAAAAATCATTCCATGCGATTCGGCGTTTTCGGCGTGACGTTTATCACCTTCTTCCTGGCGGAAATGGGCGATAAAACTCAGATTGCAACTGTTGCGCTTACCGTCAAATACGCCACGCCGGTTCTCGTGGTCATCGGCACCACGATCGGTATGCTGATTGCTGACGTTCCTGCTGTTTGGATCGGCGACAAACTCGCCCAAAAAATTCCGGTCAAACTCGTCCGCATTGCCTCCGCAGTCCTGTTTGCTGCGATCGGTATTTTGGCCGCGTTTGAATACGCACCGACCGAGCTGTAGTGTGCGTTTGTCTCAAATCAGACTTGCACCTCAACGATTCTTCGCGCCACGAGTAAACTTTCTGTGTGATACAGATAGGAGCACAAGCTTATGTCAGTTCGAAAATTATTCGCAGGGCTTTTATTTTCGGGGATCTCGCTGCTTGCGCTAAGCGGCTGTGTCGTCGGACCGGAAAACAACAACCCGACCCAGCTAACCTCCCAGTGGGTTGATCCGGCAGCTACCTTCGAACAAAAGACCATTACCGGCCTTCTCGTCGCTGCCGTCGTTGAGAATCCGACGAACCGCCGGATTTTCGAGGATATCGCATGTAATGTCTTGGCACTGCACGGCATCCCGAGCACTCCGAGTTACCGCACTATTCCTCAGGCTTCGAACCTGACAATCTTAGGAGGCGGCTTAAATTACACTGCTCTTTTCAGTGCCGCCCGATTGGCTAAGGCGAGTAATGTTTTGGCAATTCACCAAACGGGTACCAAAACCAATGTGATTTACGACCCGGGAATGACATGGGGACCGGATCCTTTCTGGGGTCCCGGACCTTGGGGCGGTCCTTTCGGGCCTGATCCCTTCTGGAGCGGCTGGGCCATCCCGCCTTCTATCACGCAGCAAAACATCATCGAGTCCAATACCGAACTCGTCAGTGTTAAAACCGGCGCCGTGTTGTGGACGGGCGCTTTCTCTACGGTAAGCGACCAGGCGCCGATCACTCAAACGCTGCAGGAATATGTCGGAATGGTGCTTCAGGCAATTTTGAACAACGGCTTCTTGATTCCGGTCAGTATGCCGAATTACCAAATCCAACCTGCGGCTAAATTCAATCCGCAGTCTGCTGGGAGCGCGGGCGCCCTTCCTCGTTAAAAAGTCTGGCAATTCTGGCGCAGTCTTGAATGTGCTGATTCCCGATCCACTTCAAGGCTGCAAAGGAAAGACCTGCCGCAGCAGCCTGACCGGCTATCGGCAGCCATTTAGCTGCCTGTGCAGCCGTCAGCTGAATGCTTAGCTTTTTAAGAACGGCAAGAACTAAGGACTTCGTGATCAGTTTCCCTGCCCAGGCGCTTCCCGTCACGGTAATCAGCTGAAACAACTGAACCTGTTTGTCCGTCGAAAGGTGCTGAATTTGCTGAGGTGTGAGTCCGAATTCCTGATTAATGAAATTGAGAATAGACATCAGCATCGTCACGTCCACCGTTACGTTGATGCCGGGTATCGGGATGGCACTTGCACCCGCTGTCACTAAGGCACGCTGCGTTACAAACTTTTTCGTACGAGCGATACAGTCGAGGATAGCCTGCTCATCCGGAGGTATTTCCTTCAATTTTGTCTCTGCAGGTAAATCCTTCTGTTTAATGATGGTCAAAGCCCTCATACTCTCATCCTTGCCTAAGCGACTAAACTTAAGGCATAAATAATGCTCTATTTTTAATATTAATAACTAAGCTGCGCAAATGGTCCGACTTATTTTAGTCAGGCCGCCCGATAAGCGGCGCTGTTGGACACAATAGATAGAAAGATGAATCTTTTCGCCCTGGGATTGAACCATAACACTGCTCCTCTCGCTTTGAGAGAGAAGGTTGCTTTTTCTTCTGAAGAGCTGGATACCGCAAACCAAAAGATTCGAGCCATGCTCGGAAATCCTGCCGGTGGCGGTATCAAAGAGGTCGCAATTTTATCGACCTGTAACCGCACGGAAATTTATTGTGCGGCTGAAGACTCCGAACTTGCCTCCAAAAAACTGAAAGAATTCTTGGCCGAAAGCAAGGGCGTGAAGTTCAATGAACTTGAGGAACACCTTTATGTCTACTTAAATGACGACGCCGCTCGCCACGCCTTCAGAGTAGCCTCTGGCCTGGATTCGATGGTGTTGGGCGAAACCCAGATCGTCGGCCAGATGAAAAAGGCAGTGAAAACTGCCCAGAACAACCATGGCCTGGGCGTATTTCTGAACTACCTTTTCCAAAAGACATTTGCGGTCGCCAAAGAAGTCCGTTCTAAAACCGAGATCGGCGCCCACTCCGTATCCTTGGCGGCTGCCGGCGTCCGAGTCGCCTCGAGCATCTTCGGTTCTTTAGAAAACTCCAACATATTGTTTATCGGCGCCGGAGAGATGATTGAGCTCTGTGCCGCTCATTTCTGCGCGCAAAAACCGAAGAACGTCGCCGTTGCAAACAGAACTATCGCTAGAGCGGCAGCTTTGGCGGAAACAATCGGTGCAAAAGCCGTCGGACTCGTCGACCTTCCGGAAATTCTTCCGGAGTACGACATCCTGATCACTTGTACGGCCAGCACGCTTCCCATCATCGGTCTCGGCATGGTTCAAAGTGCTCTGAAGCGCCGTAAGCATCGCCCGATCTTCATGATCGACCTTGCGGTTCCCAGAGACATTGAACGCGAAGTTGATGATTTGGACGAAGTTTACGTTTACACCGTGGACGATCTCGGGAAAGTCGTTCAGTCGGGTATCCAGGGACGTAAAGCTGCCGTCGAGCAGGCAGACCGACTCATCGAAATCAAAGTCGATGAATTTAAGTGCTGGATGACGACGCGCTCCTCCATTCCTCAAATTCTGAGTCTTCAGGAACGAGCTGACACCCTCCGCGTAATGGAGCTTGAAAAAGCCAAAAAAGCCATTCAAAAAGGCGGCGATGCCAACGAAATTTTAGAAGCTATGTCTCACGGTCTGATGAAGAAGTTTATTCATGATCCGCTGACGGTGCTGCGCAATGATCCCAACCTCTCGCAGGAAGACTACGAAAAAGTTCTGCATTTGCTCGATCGCTTCTATCACTACCACATCCATCATCGCTAACTGTGCGAAAATTCAGCAATATCTGCCTTCACTTTGAAGGCTTTTTGTGTTGATATTTCAACTAAAATCGAACAAATTCGTCTAAAAGCACTGACATGAAAGACACAATGCGCTCCAAGCTGACCCAACTGGTCAGACGACTTGAAGAAATCGATCAGAATCTTCAAGACCCCGATGTCACATCCAATATGGACCAATTCCGAGCACTCTCTAAGGAACGTGCGGAAATTGAACCTGTCGTTTTAAAAGCTAAAGAATACGAGCAGGCAGAAGAAGACCTTGCTGCTGCCGAGGAAATGCTTTCCGATGAAGAGATGAAGGAATTCGCTTCTGAGGAAATCAAAGCGGCCAAGAAGGCAATCGAGCAGATTTCTTCAGAATTAGAAATCCTTCTGCTTCCGAAAGATCCCAACGACGACAAAAACATCTATCTCGAAATCCGCGCCGGCACGGGCGGTGACGAGTCCGCGCTCTTTGCCGGAGATTTGTTCAGAATGTATTCGCGCTACGCCGAGCGTCAGAAATGGCAGGTCGAATTTGTCTCTGCCAGCCCTTCCGATTTAGGCGGCTACAAAGAAATCGTCGTGAAAATCGTGGGCCAAGGCGCTTATTCCAAACTGAAGTTTGAAAGCGGCGGCCATCGCGTACAGCGTGTTCCGGAAACCGAGTCTCAGGGCCGCGTACACACCTCTGCCTGCACGGTTGCCGTCCTCCCGGAAGCCGACGAAATAGGCGATGTCGTCATCGATCCTTCCGAGCTCAGAATTGACGTTTACCGCGCATCCGGCGCCGGCGGCCAGCACATTCAGAAAACAGAAAGTGCTGTTCGTATTACACACCTTCCTACCGGTATTGTGGTCGAATGCCAGGACGAACGAAGCCAGCACAAGAACAAAGAGCGAGCCATGGGCGTTCTGATCTCACGTATTCATGCTGCCCAAGTCGCCGAAGTTCAGGCCAAGGAATCGAGCATGCGTAAATCTCTGATCGGTTCCGGAGACAGAAGCGAACGTATCCGCACTTACAACTACCCGCAGGGCCGAGTTACCGACCACCGCATCAACCTGACGCTTTACAAGCTTGATTCGATCATGGACGGCGATCTCGACTGTCTGATTTCTCCGCTCACAACCGAGCATCAGGCCGAGCAGCTGGCGGCTCTTGCCGAAGGAGAATAACTTTGACGACCGTCCGTGAATGGCTGCTCTCCGGCTCGCTGGATTCGATTGATAAGAGTTTCATGCTCGAGCACGTGTGCGGTATGAATAAAGCCGCACAACTCATTCACGGCGATCGAGTTCTTTCTTCTGACGAAGAACGCAAACTTTCCGGCATCGCAAAAAAACGCTCTGAAGGCGTCCCGCTCCCTTACCTTCTCGGTACACAGGAGTTTTTCGGGCGCCCTTTTCTTGTCAATCCGTCGGTGCTGATTCCTCGGCCTGACACTGAGTGTCTCGTCGAGTGGCTCATCGAACATCTCCCCAAAAACGCTCTTGCCTGCGACTTAGGCACAGGTTCCGGGTGCATTGCCGCCACCGTAGCCCTAGAACGACCTGATCTCACGGTATGGGCCTCAGATCTCTCGGAAAGTGCCTTGGCAGTGGCCCAAGCCAACTGCAAGGCTCTAGGCGCCGACGTCAAACTTGTTCAAGGTTCGTGGCTGGAGCCTTATCCGGCTGAGTTATCTTTTGATGCTGTCATCTCTAACCCGCCTTACATCGAAGGCGACGACAAACATCTAGACGCCCTTCGATATGAACCAAGAAGCGCTTTAACCGACGAATCCGACGGTTTAATTGCGTATAGAACCATTCTTCCGCAAATAAAGAAAAGGGCGCCCAGGGTGCAGTTAGTCGCTGTTGAGCACGGCTGGAATCAAGGAGAGGCCGTTCGGAGTATTTTTGAAGAGAATGGATTTAAAGGTTCTGAGACTTTCCAGGATTACGGAAACAATCCGCGTTTCACGACTTGGCTAAAAAATTAACCAAGATACGAAAAAAGCCCCGATCAACCCCGAACTCCCAGAACATAGCTCCGAGATTTTTTCATTTTGAGAAAAATCTTTCGTAAATTTAAATAGTTGAAATTGACTCTAAGGGTAATTCCTGCTATTATAGTCTATATTTATATATAAGGACT
>NZ_DBMALT010000059.1:0-11068 GCF_057870745.1 Parasutterella sp.
ACCTAGACAACCAAAAAAAATATGGAAACAGGTCTTGCTTCGCAAGACTAAAGAAAAACTTTATCCTAAAGTGCTTGACAACTACCGGGGTTCCAGAGATTCTTTTTAGGACTAGATAAAAACACGGAGATCTCAGATTTTTTAGTCAGTTTTAAAATGACTGAGCAATCAACCTCATTATTTCTACTAAAAATTAAGGCTCAAATGTCCAAGGCACTTCACATTCATTCAAAAGACAACACCGCTGTCTGTACCTCAGAAGTCAAAGCTGGAGAAGAAGTCGAAGTCATTGATTCCGATGGTTCCAGAAGCTTCATCAATGCAGTAAGTTCCATTCCTTTTTGCAACAAGATCGCGTTAATCGATATCCAAGAAGGAGAAGAAATTTTTAAATATGGCGAAGTTATCGGCAAAGCGATTGCGTTCATTCCTAAAGGAACTTTGGTGAATCATCTCAATATCGCGAGCCAGCCGCGTTCCTACGCTGAAGAGTACGTATTAAAAGGAAAATACAAATGAAATTTTTAGGCTTCAAACGAAAAGACAGCTCTGTCGGTGTACGTAATCACGTTCTCATTCTTCCTTCCTGCGCGTGCGCGTCAGAAACTTGCCGTGTGGTTGCTTCTCAAGTTCTAGGGACTAAAAACGTCATTATCAATGTCGGCTGCTCTGATGTCACAGCAAATACAGAAATGACTCAGCGAGTGCTGACAGGATTTGCGCTAAACGCTAATGTTTTCGGAGTTGTCGTTATTGGACTTGGATGTGAAACTGTCGGGCATCGAGAGCTCGCAGAAAAAATCCGCATGTTGTCCGATAAACCGGTCGTTTCTTTCGGAATTCAAGAAGAAGGCGGAACCATCAAAACAGCAGCTCTTGCCGTTGAGGCGGCTCGGAAAATGGTTGAAGAGGCAAGCAAGCTGCAAAAAGTAGAGTGTGATGCTTCAGATCTTTTTGTTGCGATCGAATGCGGCGGATCGGATGCAACCAGTGGGATTGCGTCCAATCCGGCAGTCGGGAGTATGGCCGACAAAATCTATGATCTTGGCGGCACAACGATGATGAGCGAAACCGTTGAGTTCATAGGCGCTGAGCATGTTCTCGCCAAACGCGGGGAAACACCCGAGATTCATGATCAGATTATTCGTATCTGTGAAGAGTATGAAAAACATCTCGCCCTAGCTGGGCAAGATTGCCGATCCGGCCAGCCTACGCCCGGTAACAAAGTTGGCGGTTTGTCGACAATCGAAGAAAAAAGTCTCGGTTGTATCCATAAGGGAGGAACTCGTCCGGTTTCCGAGGTTCTCCAAGAAGCAGCGAGGCCAACTAAGAAAGGTGCTCTCATTATGGATACGCCAGGGTATGACATTTCTTCTGTCACGAGTATGGTCGCCGGGGGCGCGACGATTGTGGTCTTCACAACCGGCCGAGGCACTCCGACCGGCCATGCGCTAGCTCCAGTAATTAAAGTTACTGGAAATCCATTGACTGCGGAAAGAATGAAAGACAATATGGATATTGATGTTTCCGGTATTTTGGAGGGAGAAGAAACGATTAACCAGGCCGGGGAGAGAATCCTGAAAGAAGTGTTGGAAGTCGCCGGCGGCAAGGTAACAAAAGCAGAGGCTTTAGGCTTTTCTGATATCGCTGTTGATCATGTTTGCCGTTATATCTAATTTTGCAAAAAACATGGACGACTAAAAAATGCGCCCGGCAAGTTGCCGGGCGTCTGATTAGTAAATGTGGTTATTGATTGACAGTTTCAGGCTGAGCCCAGACTTTGATTTCCGACAGTTTTCCTGTGTATTTAGTTACGCTGACAAGACCTGAAGAGGCAACATTGCCGCAAGCTAAATCAGATGTAGGAATATCCATAGTCAATGTATTGGAGTTGCCATGAATGTCCAATAAAGTGCCGTCAGTCATCTTGACGGGCTCATACCAGGCACCGTGATGAACAACAACCGTGTCTTTTCTGATTCTGTCCGTGACATAAGCACCAGCTAGTAGCGCACTGCGGTCATTTTTAACCAGAACGATATCTCCGTCTTCAATACCGAGTGATTTTGCGTTTTCCGGATTGATCCAGATCGGTTCGCGCTTCAAAATATTTGCAAAATCATGGTTGGAAGTACCGTCAAGCTGGCTGTGCATACGATAGCGACTCTTACAGGCCATATATGCAAGCGGATATTTCTTGTTAGGTGTATTGAGGCCCTCGGTCGGCTCTAAATAACTCGGATGACCTAAACAGCTCTTGTAACCGTAACTTGCTATCTTGGGACTGTAAATCTGAATTAAGCCGCTTTCCGTACCAAGAGAATTTCTCTTCGGGTCCTTGCGGAAATTAGCGAATGCAACATAGTCTCTTTCCTGCGGACGCACGTCAGAGAGGAAGTAGCCTTTCTTCCAGAAGTTTTCAAAGGATGGCAGCTTGACTCCCATCTGTGCTCCGAACTTCCTGGACTGCTCGTAAATGAACTTAATCCAATCCATTTCGCTTCTTCCCTCTGTGAATTGGTCTCCGCACCCCATTCGTTTGGCTAATTCACTGAAGATCCAATAGTCGGGCTTAGATTCATATTGAGGCTCGATTGCCTGCTGCATCGCAACGATACCGTCATTGGAATAAGTTCCGATATTGGTAATATCGTTGTGTTCGAACTGGGTTGCCGCCGGCCCACATTACCATCTTAACTTCAGGATAAGTGACCTTTGTTCCGTTGAAGTCGATCGTTTTTCCTGGATGCAGGAAGCAGTCTACAAAGCGGGCGACAGGGATTACCTTGCTGCCTTTCCAGGCCTTGTTGTAAGGAAGGACAGGTTCGACCGAAGCAGGCACGCCTCCGACAAAAGGACCGTAAGCAGCAGGGGATCCTCCGCTTGAATATTGATAATTTGTCCCTATCCCGCCTCCAGGCAATCCGATCTGTCCTAAGGCTGATGCTAAGGCAAAACCCATCCAATGGGGCTGTTCGCCGTATGGAATGCGCTGAATCCCCCAGCCCATCATGATCATAGTGCGGTTTTCTTGAAGCTCGTGTGCTAAAGATTTGATTTTTGATTCAGGGACACCTGTCACTTTGGATGCCCAAGCAGGAGTTTTCTCAATACCGTCAGTTTTACCCATGACGTACGCATTGAATTCTTTCCAACCGGAGGTGTACTTATTGATGAAGTTGTGATCACATTTCCCGGTCTTTTCCAGCTCGTGGATCATGCCTAGCATCAATGCACAGTCAGTACCCGGAATCGGTGCAATCCATTCACTGTTGAGATATTCTGCGGTGTCTGTAGCAATAGGGTTGATGGAGATGGTTTTGATGCCGGAATCTTTGAGGGCTCTAAAGTAACCGGCAGCGTTATGCAGAGTAGTTACCCAATCAATATCATCTGTGACGAGGGGGTCTGCTCCCCAAAGGACAACACGTTTACTGTTTTTAAGAACATTATCCCAGCTCGTGGAGGTGGGGTCCGACATGCCGACCACATAGGGCAAGATACGGCCAATGGCTGCCGTTGAATAGCTGTTAGTGGTTTGGATGAATCCGCCGCAAAGGTTGAGTAAGCGCTGCTGCAAATTTATGGCCGCATTGACCTTACCGCTGGACATCCAACCGTAAGAACGACTGAACATCGCGCTCGGGCCGAAATCAGCGTAAATACGTTTCATCTCATTGGCGACCAAATCTAACGCTTGATCCCACGAAACTCTTACCCAGCGGTCAGTGCCGCGTTTTTCTCGAGAGGCGGGACCATCTTTTAAGTAACTTTCCCTGACCATCGGATAATGGATTCGTGAGGTAGAATAAGGCAAATTGCAAAGACCGTTAATATTCTGAGAAGGCGCGTAGTCGTACTCAAACGGGTGAAGTGCCACCATTTTTCCGCCGCGAACCTGAGGACGGACGATGCCCCAGTGACATGCCGTAATGCATGATCTTTCGTTTAGCGGAGATTTTCCGAGAGAGAAAGTCTCTGTTAGGCTAAGGTCAGGAAGCGGCTCCGGCAAGAAAAGAACGTCTAGAAATAGAAGTCATAAATTGTGTCCTCTAAAGGGAGAGGTCTCATTTTTTGGGGAGAGACTTCCGTAAATGATAAAGATTCTTAACTAAAGTTGCCTTGGGGTTCTCCTTAATTTTTGAATAGCTTTTCACCCAAAAATTAGGCATTTAGTCTATAAAAACAAGAAATTCTTGGCGTTAATTTTCATTATTAGCGGGTGTTGATTCTCGGCTCATCGTTTATTACAAAACTAATTGAGAAAAAAGCTCTCTGAGATGAATTGATCTTAGAGAGCTCAATTAGAAAAATATATTTTTTCTTAATCAATAACTAAAGCGCCTTGATTGTTTTGGGTTTCTTCTACAGCTTTATCTTCTGCAAAATAACTATTAATTGAAGAAATAACTTCAGAAGTGTGCGCTTGAGGTTTTGTTATAAACGAAACGCTAACGAAAATAATCAAAGAAATAAGCATCGAGCAGAGTGCACCCGAAAATCCGAACGGCGAGACTTTGAAGATAAAAGTCATAGATACCATGCAAATTTCACCGATAACGATCGAAGCGATGGCTCCTTCGCGGGTTGCTTTCTTCCAGTACAAACCGCCGATAACGGCCGGAACAAGGACGGCAACTCCGCCGTTAGAAAGTACCAACAGATCAGCGAGGGCTGTTGGGCGAGTTAATGCAAAAACAACCGATGCCAAACCGATAATCAAAACACCGATCTTTGCGACGTTGTAGAGCGTGTTTTCATTGGCCTTTTTGTTCACGAATTTTTTGTAGATATCGGTCGCGACCATCGTAGAAGTTGCGTGCAGCTGAGAATCTCCGGTGGACATGGCTGCTGCGAGAGCTCCGCTGATGATTAGTGCAGCAAATACAGCAGGAGTGTATTTAAGCAGCAGTTCCGGGAAAATCGTATCCGGGGCTGCGATATCAGGCATTAAAAGTCGGCCGATCATCCCGACGCAAGGCGTAAATACGTAAATCATCGTCAGATAGATAGACGAGAAGACGGCTGACCATTTCATGACGTTAAGATTTTTTCCGGCGAAAAAGCGCAAGGTGACCTGCGGGAACATCATCATGCCGAATGTAATGACGATCCAGCGAGAAACCCAGTCCTGAGCGGTTACGACGCCGTTTGGCCCCGGCATTGTGAAGAGTTCCGGCGTATGAGAGAACGCTGCTTGGTAGGCATCTGCAACGGATGGGAAATTTGCAAGGATAACCCAAAGCGAACCGCCGAGTAGGCCGGCGAACATAAATACCCCTTGAGCGGCGTCGGTGATGGCAACACCTTTCATCCCGCCTAACCAGACCAATACGATCATGATGGCAAAGAAAATCAATGCTCCAACGGTGTAGCTCAGCATGCCTCCGGAGATCGTTTGGAAAATGTAGCTGCATCCAATGGCTTGAATCGCCACATACGGGATGGTAAAGATCATCGTGATGAGCGTTACAAGAATGCCTACGGTTTTCGATTGATATACGTCAGAGGCGTAGTCTGATACAGACAAATAACCGTAACGCTTGCCTAAATACCAAAAGCGCCGCCCCCAAACCCAGAAGAGGACGCCTGGAAGAACTGTCCATAATCCGTTGCACCACCAGCCGATACCGTTTTTGTAGGCGAATCCGCCGGCTCCCATAAAGGCATAAGCACTATGGTAGGTCGCTGAGAATGTCAGTGTCAGAATGAAAATGCCAAGCCCACCGCCTGTGGCAAAGTCCTTGATGTTTTTCTTATCTTTTTTGGAGGCATAAAGCGCAATACCTAAAAGTACGGCGATATAGACGGCTAAAATCACTAATCCGATATTCATTTGGACCTCCTACAGTTCAGGCCGCTGCACGGGCACGATGGGTTTTTGGTCCTGCCGACAATCCCACGCTTTGAGTTTGTAGGCAGCAATAATGAAGTCGGCAATCATGACTAAGAACCAGAATTCAAGCCAAATGTACATGGTTGGCCAGCCCAATAAGAGCGGATGTTCTACGCAATAGTCGTTAAACCAAAAGACAATCGGCGGATTGACCATAAGGACGCTGACGATCAAGACTGCATAGAAAAGCTTGTGTCCGAGAGATTTCATAACGTTCTCCTTGGATCAAGCGTTTTGAAGCTGCTCAACGACAGCGATCAAGTTCTTTACTAAATGGTTGTGATAGATCTGTCCGCGGCGAGCGTCGGATTTAGAAGGTTCACCCGTACAACCGCCGGATTTTTTCGCTGCTGCTTTCGCGTGTTCAAGCGTACTCGGGACATAACAAAGTGTGTCATGTTCGTAAGTCGGATCGACAGAATAAAGAGGAGTATCTTTGATTGGATTGTCTATCGCTTTTTCTAAATGAACCATGTCCGGATAGCGAGCCATCATATGAGAAGTTTCTACTTCTTCGGCGTGTCCGACCGGACCGAAGCCCAGTTCCTTCACAATATCCTTGCTCATATAAGCCGGATCAAAAATCTTGACGGTGCAGCCAAGCTTGCTCTGAGCTTTCTGTGCGCAGATCTGCATCCAAACAACGTTCACGATGCGATGACCGTTGATCAGAATAATCTTATTCAGACCGTGAGCATTCAAGGATTCGATGATGTCGTAGGTCAATTCAGACAGTACCTCGGGTCGGATTGTGACGGTCCCCGGTAGTACCATGTGATGGGGACTCCAGCCGAACCAAACTGGCGGAGTCAGGACTGCACCGGTTTTTTCCGCTGCTTCCTCAGCTATAGTCATTGCGACGTAAGTATCCGTGCCTAATGGAAGGTGATAACTGTGTTGTTCCACACTTCCGATCGGGACAATAGCAACGCCTTTGGATCTGGCGATTGCTTCCTTTGCTTCTTCCCAGCTTTTGGTTTGCAGCCAAGCGCTCATTTTTGTCTCCTAGGTTTGAGTTTTTCTTATTAATAATTTAATGAAGGGAAACAGTAAATTAAGAGGTACTGATAGCTTTTTTGCGTGACATACAAAGAGTTAATCAGCAGTAATTAAAGTGTGAACATGTTCACGGACAACCTTCTCAAACATCCCGCTTCCTAAAGGCCAAAAAACCTCTTTACATGTAAAGGTGTAATTTTTGTTAAACTCACCTGACTTTTGAAATCCCTAATGGAGTGATCAGGATATTTTGAAAGTGTTTGAGACAAATGCTTTGGCTTAGGTTTCCCATCTATCTGCCTCGTTAAATTGATATTTGTCTCTGGGATGAACCGATCACAATTGGAAAAATAATGGAATTTTTACAACTAATTTTGGCTTTTATAGCGCTTTTGATTATATGGCTAAGACCCAAAGCAGAGAGTTGGGCTTTTACTGCCATGTGGCTTGGCTGGCTTCTTATGATTTACCTATATGTCGGCCATACATCCGGTGCTCTGTTAGGCAACATGAATCTGTAGGAGACATCGAATGTCAGAAAACAAAAATATTTCTTTAGATACCTCAAGAGGCACTTTCTTCTATTTCCTTCTCTGCACTGCGGCAACCATTGTTTTTCTTTTTCCGGTCGGCATTGCCAACATGGTTTTCGGGTATATCCTCGGCGATTCTCCCTGTACGCTTTGTTGGGGACAGCGAATTGCGATGATTTTCATTGCGCTGTGTGCTTTTTTCATTGTTCGTTACGGATTTAAACCCAAGTACATAGCCTCTCTCTTTATTTTCACCGGTGTGGGTCTTTGGCAATCTTTCCGTCATATCGCTCCGCACTCAGCCCGAGATTTGGATCAAGGCTTTGGCCTAATGGTCCTTGGTGCTCATACATATTTTTGGGCTGAGGTTGTTTTTTGGGCCGTCATTATTCTTCTCGGAGTTATGTTCTTTTTTGCACCTAAAGTATTAGGTCCGGCGAGCGAAAACGGTAATAATTGGCGCACCCTGAATTGGTGGGGAAAACTTTGTTTTTTCCTATCTGCTATTGTTCTCGCTTCTAATTGCCTTCAGGCTGCTGTTTCGACGGGATTTCCTCCTAACTATGGTCAGGGTGATCCGATTCGGTTCTCTTGGGATCCGAAACATATTATTCATACCAGCTCAGGAATGGACGGACATTTCAAAACCATCAGTTTCTTGGGTAAGCGAGATGTGAAAGCTCCGGATTTCGCATTTGCTCCAAACGCAGAGAAGCTAGGCATTTCGTTCAACCACAAAGCGTCAGAGGGACCTCTGAAAACAGAGAAAGCACTTCGAATTGTTTCAGAAGAAAAGATCGGAATTCGTCAGCCATTGAATAGTTTGACTTTCATCAACGGAGAATACGTTGTCAGTTCTAAAAACAATGTTTTCTTCCTGACCCCCGATCTCAAGTTGGTCGATGAGTTTGAGATGGATCCTTTGTATTCTGCCACGATCGATCCGACGGTTGGCCTTATTCCGTGGAAAGACGGCAAGTACTTGTTGATGGGATCTAATAAGAGCTTCCTGAAGTTTGAAAAGAACGTGACTGACGATCCGGACAAACAACTAATCGGAAGGTACTCGGACTTTGTTAAGGGAGAAGATCATTTCTTGGCTCTGGGACGCGGCCGTGTGGACACTGTTCGCTCTAAGTTTCATCATGTCATGAGCGCTGCCTCCGACGGCGAATATAACTATATGGCAACCGTTCCGAATAACCGTGACCACAAAACATTTGTGATTAGTAAACAGCTCATGCAAGACATGGTGACATCGGGAGAATTTACCCCTAAAACTAATCTACTGAAAGAAGGACGAAGTTTGGGTGAACTTTACGTCACGGGCTTGTCGATGTATGAAGGAAAACTGTTTGCGGTGAGTAAAAACTTCAACTGTATCTTTGAGATTGATCCGAAGGACGAGATGATTGATAGGGCTTTCGCTCTCCCTGAGTCTCTTGACGATGTTCGCGGCCTTATCGCGGATAAAGACGGCTTTAAGGTTCTCAATAGGAACGTACTGGTTACCCTGAAATTTTGATAACCGAATTTGAAATCAATCTCACTTTGATTTAAAGGATGCCGGCTTAACGCCGGTATTCTGCCTATTGACAAGGCTGTTAATCTTCAATACCCCGACGCTTCGAAAAATCAAACCTTGAAAGGGCAAATAAGAAGATCGCACCTCTGAAGCACAATTCAAAGGCCATCGCAACCCAGACACCATCCAATCCCATTCGGGATGCCAGGTAGTAAGCCAAGGGAATACGAATGAGCCACATGCTCCCTAAATTCATAAGACTTGGGAACAAAGTGAATCCGGCACTCACAAAAATACTGCAGCTTACAATCGCAGCGGCGAACATCGGCTCGGCAAACGCTTCAATTCGTAGGGCGCTGGAGCCCAATTCGATAATGGATTGATTGGTGGTCATAAAACCGATCATCCAAGGCGCGGTTAAGTACATCACTACGCCCATAGCCGACATGATGACCATCACCATGATGACGTTGATCTTGGCAAATCTTCTTGCCATATCCGGCCGTTTTGCCCCGATGCTTTGTCCTACGATGGTGGATGCTGCATCAGCAACTCCGTAACCCGGCATGTAACACAAACTCTCAGCAGTGATGGCAAAAGAATGGGCTGCCAAAGACAGAGGACCCAGGGGGGCCACAATCATCGTCGTCACGATTTGCGCTCCGCTCATTGCCATTCTTTCAACAGCTATAGGCGAACCGATTCTGAGGACTCTTCTCATACAGAATATCTCAGGAAGGAAAGAGCCCGGATGGCCGGCGAGGGCAATTTTGTCGGACTTCACGACAAGAAACCACAGCAGCAGGCACGTGCTGACCAATTCTGCCAGGATCGTTCCTAAGGCAGCCCCTGCAACATCAAGGTCGGCTCCGGGAACCGTAATGCTGAGCCCCAGAATCTTATAAGTGGCAGTCGGGAAGATAAGAAGCAAGTTAAATATGGCGTCCAAGAAGCAGGTCCCGATATTGATCATGCTCGGAAGTTTCACATTTCCCGTGCTTCTCAGCATGCTTGAAGCAACGAAGCCTAAGAAGGCGGCAGGGGTACCGAGACAAAATATGGCGAAATAAGTTTTAGCATCGGCATACAGTTCAGGGGCGCCCCCGAGCCATGTCGGAACATAGGGGGAAAGAGCAACGCCGACAACAGCAATTGCTATGCTGATAAGGCCGCCGACAAACAATGATTGCCGGAGTACAGATCGGGCCTCATCGAATTGTTTTGCGCCGATTCTTTGTGCGACTTGAACCGTAAAACCTGCAGTGACGGAAGTAATAAACCCCCATACGAGCCAGAGGGAGGAAGACACTAAGCCGATCGATGCAGCAGGGTTCGCGCCAAGGTGGCCGACCATTGCCGCATCGATGTATTGGACCATCACGAAAGAAATTTGAGCAAAAATCGCAGGCAGGCCCAAACGCCAAACGAGTTCGATCTGGTCCCAAACATTTAATTGTTCGCCGTTTCTGATCAAAGAAAACAGCTGTTCCGTTCTTTTATCCTTCATAGCCATAGCTCGAATTCTAGAAGCATTCTTCACCTTAGGAACATTGCGGAATGATTATGAGACCTTATTGCTGTAGAGCTTTTTGTCGCTTCAATTTAAGCTCGGGTTGAATTTTGATTGGTCTGTTAATTCGTTAAGGCAGCTTCAAATGTCTTACAACCGGCAGGTGAGGACTTGCCTCGATCGGTCCCAAAATCCGACGTCCAAGGTCGTCATCGTAGGCTTGAGCTTCAGCTCTTCCATTTTTGTTAACCATTTTGTTCTTGAGCTGGGCGCTCGGGGAAAGAATCAGGAAAATTTTCTTCTAAAATCCTGAGCCTTCGCTAGAAACTTTGAGAACAACGGTTTTAATTCTCAAGTTTTCCTTAATTTTCCTGCTCTTCAAACACCGTTTGTTGAAGTCAACTACCTCGGCCTGAAGGCCGAGGCTTGAAAAAGCCTCTAGTTGACTAGCCTCAGGCTGTCGTTTGGCGGACTACGTTGGTTGAGAATATATAGGCAGTGCGTCAGTTCGGCGCTACATATACAGGCAGGTGAAAGTCCTGTCCCGGTAAAGTCGAGCAGACAGCCGGTACTTAGTCTTGGAGCCGAAGCTGTGAAGCTAGGCT
>NZ_DBMALT010000060.1:0-10960 GCF_057870745.1 Parasutterella sp.
CGTACCGCGGCCAATCAATCTGCATCTTCTGCCTCCTTTTTTAATTAGAGGCAGTATCCGTCAGTAGAATTATTTAGGAAAGAAATCTATAAGACACGTACTGACAACTACCGGGGTTCCAGAGATTGAATTTAGGCGTCAAATTACTTACGCGGCATAATGCTGTAACCTCGGCAAGCCTCCGTTACAGCTTATTCCACGTTAATTTGACCCATGGAAAATAAAAGTCAATTTGCAAATTCATTTGCCTAATACCCGCATTTAGTACCTTTCTAGCGGTTAATTTTATTTAATCTCCGCCCCAATGAGCAGGGCGATTTTTCTTTACCCACAGCCTAATTTTATTCTTATCGTATTGCCGTGTTAATTTATGATATAATCATATGTATTAAAAGATTTTTCGGAGTATTTGATGTTTCTATCAGTCAGGAGAATTCGAAATCAGCGCTACCTCTATCTTCTCGAGACTGTTCCCGGGAAAAAGCAGGGTACGCACACGAACCGGATTGTTAAGAACCTCGGAAACTTCGACAAACTCCCCGAAGAAGTCAGAAATGCCTACCTTGATAAAAAGGCAAAGCAGGCATTAGCGAAAAGCTTCGAACTTCAACTTCGAGAAAAAGACATCACCTCGGCAGTCAGCTCAGTTGCCAAAACCGATGCGGTACCTGCTCCGAGAAGCAATTTCAATCGACTCTTTCCTCTGAACTACGGTCATCTGGCACTCAAGCCGCTTTGGGAGAAAGATCTGGGACTGAAATATAAGATTGAGTATCTTCAAAAATCTTCAACAGAAATCAAGAGTTGGCGTCTTAACGACCTTCTGTTCTATCTTTGTGCCCTAAAGCTTATCGACCCGAAGTCCTACTTCAGCGCAAGCAATTCCAAAAGCAACTTTCTGTATTGCCCTTGGAACAATGTGGTTCAGGATAATTTTTATCGAGCTCTGGACTTTGTGTACGAACACAGGGAGAGCTTAATCAAGCACGCCGTTAAGACTCGATTGGAGCAAACTAAGGGGCAGATTAAGGTTGCCTTCTTCGATTGTACGAATACTTGGTTCGAAACGCCTTATGACGACATCACCTGGCAAGTAATCCGGTACACAAGAAAAACCACGCTTCGGCTGCGAGATCAAGCTCTTTCTAACGAGGAAATACAAGCTTATTTGGAGAGCGAAGAATTTCTGGAAAATCTTACTGATGAGCTTGAAATTAGCAAAGAAGATGTTCTGAGGATGCGCGGGCGCTCGAAGGAAAGCCGCTTTGCTCAGCCTATCGTTACGGTAGCTCTTGCGATTGACCAAACGGGGTTCCCGATTGACTGCAAGGTCTATGCCGGCAACATCGCCGAGATACATACAGTCGAGCCGATGATCGAGAGCTTAAAAAAGAAATACTCGGTCAAAGACATTTACTTTGTGGCTGATAAGGGGCTTAATTCCGGACAGAAACTTGAGAAGATCCAAGAAGAAAAACTCGGCTTTGTCGTTGCCCAAAAGGTCAACGCACAGCAGGAAAAGTTCGAAAAAGAGATGCTCGACCTCGCCGGATATCGGAATTACGTTGTCGATGACTCAGGCACGTTCCGAGTCTCGTCCAAAGACGGTGTTGATAAAGACAAAGCCCGCTTCAAAGTCTGCGACCATATTAAGAAGTTTTATGTTGAAACAGAGGAGACAACTAAAAGCGGAAATCCAAAGAAAGAGCAGCGTTCCATCAAATGCAGAATCGTCTATACATTTAGCCCAACTCGCCGGGAAAGGGAATTAAAGGATCTGGAAATGCAGATCTCAAAGGCAGCCAAGGCAGTCTCCGAGGGGTACCTGACCGGCAATCCGTACAAAAGCGGATGGCGCGCTTTACTTCAAACCAATAAAGAGGCAGCCCGGACACCTGAGGAAAAAGAGCAATATCGGGCCGTCGGACTAAAACAAGACATTATCGAAGAGCGACGAAGAAACGCTGGTTATGCGGCACTTGTCTTCTCTCATCCCAAAGGCGGGAATGCCGTTGCGCTTACCGACGAAGAAGTTCTGACGACATACCATCGTCTGGTAGGAATTGAAGACTGCTTCCGAGTAATGAAAAGTTCCTTCAGCATCCGTCCGGTTCACGTTCGTCTTAAAGAACATATCGTTGCTCACTGCTACCTGTGTGTTCTGTCCCTGATGCTTATGAGACTGGTTCAGGAAAAACTTGAAGCTAAAAAATACACTTGCTCTGCTGAAAAAATAACCCATGCCCTGGCTCAAGCTCTGGTGCTTCCAACTCCGTCCTCTGACGGAACGCCTCAGATGTGGCTGAATATGGGTCTGGATCCGCAGTTCTATAGACCGGAGTTCACCGGAAAGAAAAAAGCCCATCTTAGCCAGAATGCTCTGGAAGACCATGAGTCTGTCTGGCGCACCTACGAGAAGCATAGAGACGAGACTCCGTTTGCTGTCGACCAAATTCTAGAAGCTGTTGGGTTAAATAAGCTGCCTCTGTACGCTTCAATGGGTGAAATCAAACGAATCCTTGGAATCCACACCGTGGCAGAAGAAAATATGCTGGCTCCTGAGTATCTAAAGAGTTATCGACGTGTAGTAAGCGAGAACTTGAGGAATTAACACGGAAAGAAAAAAATGAAAATCAGCTACAAGCCCCGTCTATCGGGGCTTTGCTCAATATATGGGGCTAAACACAGGGTAACCTCGGCAAGCCTCCGTTACAGCTTATTCCACGTTAATTTGACCCATGGAAAATAAAAGTCAATTTGCAAATTCATTTGCCTAATAGGCAATGTAAAATCTTACGAGGCCCAACGATTTGAAATATCGTTCGCACCGCTGAGAATCCAGCTACTTCTCTTAATTTGATGCAGCGTTCCTCACCGTGTTCAGTGAGCTGTTTGCACCTGTGAGTATCGGAGTTCGCACCATTGCGAAGACCGTTCGCATACTTGAGAGAAATCAGGGAGAGTTTTGTTTGACAAGCACATTTCTGTTTTTAAAACCAGAAACCAATCGGCACTAATCCCTAGAACACTTTGAACAACCTTAACGGGTTGATTTATTGAACTTTGTATGGGATGTGTTTTCGAATGTTCGTTGAGCAGTAATAGGCTGTATAAGGAGATGAGGCTAAGTTTTAAAGAGTGTTCAGGAATGTGCTTGACAAACGACGACATAAGGATTCGTACGATTAAACTTTTCTTTAACATCAATTAGTTAAGGTTCAGATACGTATTCAATCCAATTCTGACTAATCTTTTGAATCATTTTTTATAATTCTTTTGACTTGTAATTTCTCATTGATAGCCGTTGCTACAGACGTTTTCAATACCTCGGCTTTGTCGCGCATTGAGATAATTATCTCAATGCGCATACATTGATTCTACTTAATTAAATCCTATCGTATTTATCTTCTAGTCTTACTATATCGTCTTCCCCAAGGTAGGAACCAGATTGTACTTCAATCACTATAAGAGGAATTTTTCCAGGATTTGCCAATCGGTGAGTCTCTCCTACTGGTATGTAGATAGACTGATTTTCAGTTATTATTTTTTCTATTGAGCCTATAGTTACTGAAGCAGTTCCTTGAACAACTATCCAATGCTCTGCTCTATGATGGTGTTTTTGTAATGATAATTGTTCATTAGGTTGAACAATGATACGTTTCACTTGAAATCTATCGCCTCTCGCCAATCCTTCATAACTTCCCCATGGTCTAAAAACTAAAGGATTTTTTTCAACAAGCTCTAAATTTATTTTTTTAACATCTTCTACAAGAGCCTTCACTTCTTGTGAGCGCTCTAGTGGAAGGACAAGGACTGAATCCTTTGTTTCTACTATAGCAAGATTATTAATTCCAAGAGCTGTCACAAGCCTTCCGGAACTGAAAATGTAGCTGTTTTTTGTGTCTTTTAATAGAACATTCCCATTGTAAACGTTGTTAGATTGGTCTTTTTCACCAGTTTCAAAAAATGATTTCCATGAACCCAGATCGCTCCATTTGAAGTTCGATTGTACTGTTGCAGCTAATTTTGTTTTTTCCATAACTGCGTAGTCTATGGAAATAGAGGGCAGTTTTGAGAATGCTTCTTTCCCCAGGAAGCAAAAGTCGTCTTTGACAGTGCGATCAAGCCATGCCTTCGCACAATACTCGTACAAAATTTGATCATATTGCTTCAGTTCTTGTAAAAAAATACTCGCTTTAAAAATAAATATTCCGGAGTTCCATAAGTAACTTCCTTCTGCAAATATTTTTTTTGCAGTGAATTCATTGGGTTTTTCAACAAATTTTGATACTTGAAAAGAATTGTCAGTGAGTTTGTTCCCTTTTTTTATGTAGCCAAAACCAGTTTCAGGATATTCAGGAACAATACCTAAAGTGACTAAATAGTCCAACTTCGCGATTTCTATAGATTCCTTTAGAAAATCTATAAATTTTTCCTCATCTTTTATAAGGTGATCTGAGGGAAATACCGCCAATATAGCTTCTTTGTCTTTATCGAGGGCTGCAAGCGCAGCGATTGTAATTGCAGGACAAGTATTCTTTGCAAGGGGTTCAACAATTATTAAGGCATTGGATTTTTGTTCTTTTATATTGGCTTGAACGTAGAGTCGGTGGTCTTTGTTACATATTACAAATGGTGGTTCATTGCTTATGTGTGACGCGCGTTGAAAAGTCTTAGAAAAAAGTGAACTATTTGCGTCGAAGTTTACAAATTGTTTGGGGTAAGTAGAGCGTGATAAAGGCCAGAGTCTTGTTCCACTTCCACCGCAAAGAATAACAGGTTGAATCATATTTCAGTCTCTTTTACAGATTAGATAATTTCAATTTTTTTAATAATTCTTCACAAGATTGTGACCAAGTCAAGTATTCTAAATTATTACTTTTTGGAATTGAATCTGATTTTTTTAAGTTTATCCAATGCAAAACCTCTCGAGAGAAACCCTCTGAAGAATCTGACTGGAAGTAGAAAGCTGAATTTTTAGCTACTTCTCGGAAAACAGGGATGTCTCGTGCAATGATTGGAAGATTGAAAGAGGCGGCCTCAATTAAGGGCAGGCCAAAACCTTCGTCCAAAGAAGCGGCGATAAGAGCGTCGGAAGTCATATAAAAATAAGTTAAGTCCGTGTCTGAGACCTTATCAAAATAAAATAATCTTCTATTTTTCTGAGAATGATTGGCAATGTATTTAGTTAACTCATCAATCATCCATCCTTTTTTTCCAACGATAATCAGGTTGACAGCGATCTTTAATTTCCAAAGATGCTCGAAGGCCTTAATGACGAATAGATGTTTTTTTCTGGGTTCTAATGTCCCGACCATCAAGAAGGTTAAACCTTCAGGAATAAGTTTTTTCAAAGAACTTTCAAAATTTTTTAAATCCAAACATATTTTAGAAAAATTTGAGCCAAGACAAAAATGAGTTGTCATGACTTGTTTATTCGTATGTTTCTTAATCCATTCATCAAGCTGTTGCTGGGTATATTTGCTAACACAAATAAAATCAGCATAATCGAGAGAAGACATAAGCCAGTTTTGAAATGACTCCGTATAACCAGGGGGCCAACAGGTAGGTATCGTAATCGGAAGAATGTCATGTACTCCCAGGATAATTCTACAACCATTTTTTTTGTAGGAAAGAAAGACTTTCCTCAAAGATGCTTGCGAATTGAATTCGTTTTCAAAAGAAAGAAAAACGTCGCCAACACGTGGCTCTATATATTTTCTTAGGTTGGTGAATTTAAGATTATTTCCAATAGTTTCACATTGTAATAATGAATATCCCTTGGAGAAAAACGTTGCAAAGACAGGTACAACGACGAAATTACGTTGTTCCTCTATCGCCTTAAGAGCGAAAAATATGGACTTTACGACTCTTTGAATGCCTGTTCCTTTATCATATAGGCACACCTTTGACATGTCGAAAAAAATGCAAGGTTTATCTGGGTGCTCGTAACTAGAATAACATGATAATCTTTCTATTAGAATGCTTTTTAGTCGTAACAACCTTTTTCTGTTGAAAAGAGAAAAAGGATTTCGGTAAATACTTTTAAATAAATTATTGAGCAATTTTATTCTCTTATTCAGTAAATCATAGCTTTTTCTAGGCTCGTCATATAAAACTAGCTCTTCATCATCCAAGATTATTTTTAATTTTCCTTTAAAATTCTACAGTTTCTCTTGATTATTGTTTGAGCTTTGGTCTCTAGATTATCAAATGTTAGGGTCTAGGTGAGAAGCCTTCAAATTTTGCTTTTATTTTTAAAAATTAAGAAGATGGATAAAATTTTGGTTGTAGGAAGTTCTGGCTTTATAGGTCGGCATGTGGTTGATTGTTTAATCGAAAGGGGCCACGAAGTTGTCTGTCTTTCCCACACAAATCCCAAAGATTTTTGTGAGGCAATCAGGGTTATTAAATGCGATGTCAGCAATCCTGTTGAAGTTGCGAAGGTTTTAGGTGAGGAATACTTTGAAAATTGTATTTATCTTCCTTGGTTCACGGGACCTAAGTGTCACGGTTCGATAGCCAACCTTGACTGGCTGAAGTATTCGTTGGAATTTTTAAAAATATTTTGTGAGAATTCAGGAAAAAAGATATTCATGGCCGGCTCAGTCTCTGAATATGATTTTTCTTACGGCTATTTTAATGAAGATTCCACTCCCTTAAACAACAGTAGCCTTTATGGACAAACTAAAGCCTCTTTGTTTAGGCTTGCTACATTAGTTTGCGCGAATTATGGGGTAAAACTTCAGTGGGGGCGTATTTTTAACTGTTACGGACCATTCGAAAAACCAGCTAGATTAATGCCAACAGTAATAAAGAACTCCCTTTCAAGTCAAAATATTCCTGTTAGCTTATGCGATAAGTATCAAGATTATTTGTATGTAAAAGACGTTGCGTCAGCAATTGTTGCTTTAATAAATTCCGATCTTGAAGGTCCTTTTAACATATGTTCCGGTCAGCCTCTTTACCTCCGAGATATTGTTAAAACTATTATCGAAATAACTTCTAGCAAAAGCAATGTTCTATGGGGAGCAATACCAGAAAGCTTCGAGGACAGATTTGTCGTAGGTAACAACCAAAAAATTACCCAATTGACTGGGTGGAAACCTCAATATCCTTTAATTAAAGGTCTTACAGAAACTATAGAATTTTACAAAACAAATTATTAGGAGTTAAAAGTGTCTAATATCAAAACCATCATTCTTTGTGGGGGAAAAGGAACACGTATGAGTGAGTTAACCCACAGTATTCCAAAACCAATGGCTACGATAGGCGGTGAACCTATTTTGTGCCATATAATGGAAAGATATTCTCATTATGGATTTAAGGACTTCGTATTGCCGCTGGGCTATAAGGGCGGAGTGATAAAGGACTTCTTCAGTAATTATTATCAACAAAATTCTTCTCTTTTTGTTGACTTGGAATCAGGTAATTTGCAAGTTCTTCCCACAGCAAAAAGAAAGGATTGGAAAATTTGGATGGTGGATACTGGTGAAGATACCGAAAAAGGATCCAGAATTAAGAGGGTTGAAGACTATATTGATTCTGAGCTATTTATGGTGACCTACGGCGACGGGGTTGCAGATATCGATATAAATAAGCTTATTGAATTTCATAAAAAGCACGGGAAACTAGCCACTTTTTGTGGTGTCAAAATGCCCTCTAGGTTTGGAACAGTTGAGACGAATGATTATGGAGAAGTCACAAGCTGGAAGGAAAAACCAATTCTCCCGTCCTATGTTAACTGCGGTTTCTTTGTATTTAACAGAAAAGTCTTGGATTATCTTGAATTAGACCCCAGCTGTGATTTAGAGAAAGAGCCGCTGGAAAAAATTGCTTCCGAGGGACAATTAATGATGTTTAAACATGATGGTTTTTGGAAGTGCATGGATACCTTACGAGATAATACTGAATTAAATAAGATGTGGTCTTCTAATGTTAGGCCCTGGATGGAATTCTAAGGATTACTTATGTTTAATGATTGCTATAAAAATAAAAAGGTTTTAGTTACAGGACACACTGGTTTTAAAGGGTCCTGGCTATGCGCTTGGCTTGACAAATTAGGGGCAAAAGTTATCGGTATTTCAGATGAAATTCCTACCAAGCCTTCTAATTTTGAAGCTGGCCAGATGGATACATTTGTTAAATCTTATTTTGCTGACATATGCAATTTGTCAGCAATTCGAGAGATTTTAAATAAAGAGAAGCCCGAGTTTGTATTCCATTTAGCTGCCCAAGCTTTGGTCAGAAAAAGTTACAGGGATCCTGTTAAGACTTTTCAAACAAACGCAATTGGCACAATGAATGTTTTAGAGGCTGCCAGAAGCTGTGACTCTATTAAGTCTATTGTCATGATCACTAGTGACAAAGCTTATAAAAATGTCGAATGGGTCTATGGCTACAGGGAAACAGATGCATTGGGAGGCAGTGACCCATACAGTGCATCTAAGGGTTGCGCCGAACTCATTTGTCACTCTTACTTTGACTCGTTTTATGGAAACGAGGAAAGTCCTGTCTGTTCGACCACAAGAGCTGGTAACGTAATTGGAGGAGGAGATTGGGCCGAGGATAGAATTGTCCCTGATTGTGCAAGAGCCTGGAGTCATGGAAAAGGTGTGGAAATTAGAAATCCTTTTGCTACACGGCCATGGCAATTGGTTTTGGAGCCCTTGTCGGGTTACTTATGGCTGGGAGCATTGCAATATCAGGCTTTTTTAGAAGGAAAAAATTCTTTTAGAAACGAGAGTTACAACTTTGGCCCTTCCTCAGATTCTGTACATACGGTGAAAGATGTAGTACTTGAATTGTCCAAGTATTGGCCCGCTTTTTCTTTTGAGTTGGATGAAAGACATCAAGAACTTAAAGAGTGCGGGCTCCTAAAGCTTTGTTGTGACAAGGCGCTGAATGATCTTAGTTGGAAGGCTGTCCTTACGTTCAAAGAAACAATCCAATTTACAGCAGAGTGGTACAAGAGTTTTTATTCAGGAAGCGAAAATATGCGTTTCCTGATCAATGAACAAATTGACGAATATAGCCAGATGGCACGAGAAAGAGGACTCAAATGGGCAAATTAAAAAACCCTAAAATCATACATCGAGTCTATTTTGAGAATTATCCCCCATTCAGGGACCCTTTTAAGAGATTTTTAGACACTTGGAAAAAAGAGCTTCCAGATTATGAGATAAAGTTTTGGAATGCAGAGACTTTTCCTATGCCCTTGGAAGTTGACTGGATTAAGAGATCACTTGAAGAAGAAGCTCCTGTATTTTTATCTGAATACATCAGATGGAAAGTGTTAAAAGAATATGGAGGGCTTTATTTGGACGCGGATTGTGAAGTGTTAAATGGGCCTAAAGTTCACACACTTTTGGAACAACTTTATCAGTCTGATGAATATGATGCCTTTGTTGGAGTTGAGGAACGAAACAATGGATTTCCAACCGCACAAACCGTAGCAGCGAAACCGGATTCAGACCTTGTAAATTTTATGTTAAATCTCTATGAAGGTCCTTTATCCAGCCCCCTTTGGCATTGGAAAGAAGAAAGGGGGTTTATTGGTCCTCAACTCATTAGCCTTTATTTTAGGGAAAGGGGTTACCAAAAAGATAAAGGTTTTTTCCCACGACTCGATTCTCCTATTATTTGTGAAAAGGTGAAGATTTATACCCAAGATTACTTTTCACCAAAGTTTACGACAACCGGGAAGCAACTTAATGTCTCCGAAAACACTTGTATTTACCACCTGTTTTCAAATTCAAACGTGAAGAAGGTGGATCCGGAACGAGAAAAACACAGGCACAATCCTTTACTCTTTAAGGAATATTGCGACTATTTGAGCTCCTTGCCCCAAGTTGAGATAGAGAGCGAGCTTTCAATGAGAAGGAGCGATGGAACATTGGACGAAGAGCGGGTTATGAAATTTGCTAAGGAACATCCTGTTGCATTCCTCCTCAAGACTTTTAGATATTTAAGGAAGAAGTTAAATGGAAAAAATTATTCATAGAATTTACTTTGGCTTTGATGGGAAGCCTGATCCTTATTTACGGTATTTAAAGACTTGGGAGGAGGAGTTGCCAGACTTCAAAGTCATGCATTGGAACGCAAATAACCTTCCTCTAGATAATTGTGCGTTTTCTTCTTATGCAGCAAGTCAAAAAGACTTTGCTTTTCTTTCAGATTATTTTCGCTGGTGGTTACTCAAGGAATATGGTGGGGTCTATTTTGATGCAGATATTGAAGTAACCAATGGAAGTCTTTTTAGCACTATTTTTACAGAAGTCAATAACAATAATGCCGTATATGGCGCTATCGGCATCGATAATAAACAGGGAGGATGGTACACAGCCCATTCTATGGTAATGAAGCCTGACAGCCCAATGCCCAATTTTATGTGTAACCTTTACGAGGGCTTTGGAGATTTGGTTTTGTGGAGGCGCAAAGTTTTTTACTTTATGGCACCACAATTGTCTGCGTTGTATTTTCATAAATTTGGGCATAATCCTGATGGAATGGGATCCACTCCAAATCTCTCTGAATCAACGACCATCGCTGGAATCATGGTTTTACCCCAAGAATATTTCTCCCCGTTAACACCTTGCTCTGGTAATACTTTTGTCATAGACGCTGCTACTGAGAAAACTTGCGTTTGCCACCATTTCTCTTGTTCTTGGCATGACGATGATTCATCCTTCAAAAAAAATTCTCAGGATAATCAAATGTTGCTTTCAGAGCTGATCTCTTTGGGAAGGTTCCAAAAGAAAAGTTCGATTCAAAAAGCTTTTAACAAAATTTTTAATTTCATGAAAAGATAACTGAGATGCCAGATTCAAAAATTAAGGAAAAAGTTTCTAGATTGCCCGCCCGTTTTCAATACCAGAATGACAAAGCGGAGGCTTTGAGCCCCCGCCAGTTCTAGAGTCTACGATTTTTTAATTTCTTAACTCGTTGTAGTAGAGCCGAA
>NZ_DBMALT010000061.1:0-10548 GCF_057870745.1 Parasutterella sp.
TTTTGATAAGCCTTTAAGATTCCAAATCTTTTAGGATCAATCTTTGCCTTATTTTCCATTCCTGACTCCTTTAGGAGTCAACTTATTTCAGTACAAGACAATTTTTGAGTCTTGAAACTTTGAAGAGAACAAAGAAAATGAAAAACTTAGTAGAGAAGCTGCCGGATCAGCAGCCCGCCTTGCGCGTGATGGCGATGCCTCCGGATACCAATCAGTACGGAGATGTCTTCGGCGGCTGGATTATGAGTCAGGTGGACTTGGCCGGATCTTCCATCGCTTCGCGTGTTGCAAACAGCCGAACCGCTACAGTGGCCGTGACAAGTTTCACATTCAAGGAGCCCGTCTGGGTCGGAGACGTGGTCTCTTTCTACGCAACGGTACTTAAAGTTGGTACCACCTCTATCACGGTAGACGTTACTGTTTTTGCGGAAAGACTGCACAAAGACAACCACCGCATTGTCAAAGTGACGGAGGCTCAGCTGGTCTTTGTGGCCTTAAATAAAGACGGGCGCCCTCAGCCCGTCTACAGAGCGGACAATCCGGCGCCCGAAAAAACAGAATAGAAAACTATTCAGCAAACTTCGGCTGACGTTTTTCCATGAAAGCGCTGAAAGCTTCCTTGCTTTCGGCGCTTCCTTCTAAGTGGGAAGCTGCTTCTTCTTCAAGCTTGCGCTGTTCTGATAAACCGGACATATAGGCGGCTTTAAGCAGTCTCTTTGTGGCCACCATTGCCTCGGGCGGTAAGGAAGCTAGACGCAGTGCGGCGGCGCCGGCGACAGTCATGACTTTGTCGTCTTCAACGATATGGTTGACGAGCCCCATAGCGACAGCTTCGGCAGCAGAAATCGGTTCGGAAAGAAGCAGTTTTTGCGCGGCAAGTTTGTAGCCGCCGCTTTTTACGGCTAATAGACTTACGCCGTAGCGGGGTGTCTGTCCCAATGCCAAACCCGGCATAGAGAAAAGCGCGTGCTCGCCGGCAAAGACAAGATCACAGTGATAAAGCATTGCGGCGCCCTGACCCACTGCAGGACCGCTCACGGCAGCGACAATCGGCTTAGAAAGCGCATCGAGCGCATCGATGACTTTCTGGAATTCATTAAAAATCTGTGTGTTTTCCGCCAGCTGCTCTTCAATATCCAAGCCTGCGCAGAAGACATTGTTGTGTCCGCACAAAACGATGCTGCGTACACGCGTATCATCGTTGAGTTCAAGGAACTCTCTGGCCAAATCCTTGCAGAGTTCGGAATTAAGAGTGTTTCGTTTTTCAGGGCGGTCGATTGCAACTTGCGCAATCTTACCTTCGATCGTTGTAACAATTGGCATTTCGTTTCCTTCAGAGTTCCGCTTATTTTGGCGCTTCTATACAAGCGCCGCGGGTTATTCTCACTAATTCGAGATTTTTAAATTTTCCAAAGTAAAGAGATCGATATTCGGATCATCTTCGTCGGTCGTGCGGACATAGCCGCGTTTTACCATCATGCCGTGCATATTCTCATTGTCTTTAAGTACATAGCCGACGATTTGTTCTAGCCCTCTGCGGCGAGCCTCGGATTCAATTTCGTCCATGAGCAACGTCGCGAGCCCGTGTCCCTGCCAATCATCTCTCACGGAAATTCCGAATTCAGCGGACGTGCGGCTAGGAAGCAAAGACAGACGAGCTTCCGCAATAATGTCGCCGGTATCCGAATTCGGATCTACTGCAAAAATACAGAAAGAACGATCGGGATCAGAAGAAACTGCCGAGACGGCAATCGACTCAAGAGAGCTTGTCAGACTGTGAAAGCGCAGTCTGCGGGACTGGTCGGAGAGCGAACCGAGGTATTTCAAGAAGTTTTCTTTGTCTTCCGGCGCAGCATTCTTGATCTTGACTAAGCCATACTTTCCTCGGACGTTTTTCTCAAAACTCGGCCGATAAGGGAAGATCAAATGAGAGGCGTTTTCGTCTGCGGTCAGCGTATCGGATCCTATGACGCAGTGAGCATCTAAAACAATGGCATGACCTTTTCCGCAGAGAAGCGGATCGATGTCGATGGAACGGACGGCCGGCACCTCTACGGCAAGCTGCGAGAGGCGAATGAGTGCAGTCACAGTCGGTTCCGGATCGCACGGAGGAAGTCCTTGGAAATCGCCTAAGAACGTCTTAAAGGGCTCCGAGGAGATCATGTCCTGCGCTTCTTTGAGCGAAAGCGGTGCAAAGTTAAAGACGGTGTTCTTAAAAATCTTTCCGTAGAGGCCGCCGATACCCAGATAGACGATGGGGCCGAAATGACGTGTCAGTTTCATGCCGACGCGAAGTTCGCGGCGATTATCCGTGTCCAGAGTTTTTTGAAGGAATACTCCGAAGCCTTCCTCTGTTTGACCGAGGTGAATTGCCCGGTCCGCCATGTTTTTCCAAGCGCCCTTGAGCTCACGCTCGTTTCGAATTCCTAAGATCACGCCTTTGGCGTCGCTTTTCGAGAGGACACCGTCCATGCGGAGCTTCATGGCAACGGGATAACCTAGGGCCCGAGTTGCCTCAATTGCTTCACCAAGCGAAGCGGCGTAAATTCCGGCCGTGGTTTCGAAGCCGATACTTGCTAAAAGACGTTTGCTTTCTTCTTCGTATAGCAGATGGCGTCCCTCTCGGCGCGCTGTTTGGATGACCTTCCGTGCTCCCGCAAAAAATGCAGGATCGGAAGGAATGACGGAATAACTTCCCGGTACGCCGTCACTCTTAAATTTACGGAATTGTTCCATCAGTCGAATCGCCCGGCACGCGCCCTTCATGTCGTTCATCGCTACGATGCCGTTCTTGCGAAGATGTTTTATGGCAGGGAAGTCCGGTTCCGTTCCGATCCAAACAGTGACGGCCGGCTTTTGCGATTTCTTGAGAATCGGAACCAGTTTTTTCGCCAAATCAAGAGAGTTCAGCGAAGGATTGGTCACCACGCTCAGCACGATACCTGAGCATTCAGGACGATTGAGAAGGTAGTCTGTTAGATCGGCGATAGTTGCGGCGTCCATATCCAGTCCCATATTGACCGGATTGGCATATGGGAAAGTAATTTTGTATTTGTCCCGCAGTTCTTTGGCGACCGTGCTGTCCGGTGTTGCCAGACGCAGTTGATTGTTATAGGCGTGATCGGCCAGAAGGGAATCCAGTCCTTTGCTGTTCACGAGTCCGTACAGTTCACCGGAAGCTAGTTCTCGGCGCATGGCAAAGGCCTGAACTGCATAGTTAAGTTCTTTGAGCGAAGATACAAGAAGGGCGCCGGCGCGCACTAATGCTCGTTTCATAACGCCGTCTTCGTCTTCTCGAGCTCCGCTGTTGTTAATGACAATGTCTGCGGACCCCGGTGTCTGTCCGCCCTTCAATAAAATAACCGGCTTGTTTGCTGCGGCTAATCGAATGGCAGACAGCAGCTTCCTCGGCTGCTGGAAGGACTCGAGATACAGCACGATACAGCGGGTTTTACGGTCATAAGCCAGCATGTCGACGTAGTCAGCCACGGTAAGGACCTGCTCAAATCCGGGATCAATAACGTGAGAAAAGCCGCACTGGGCATTAGTGACGTAATCAATAATGGTGCAGGAGAGCCCCGGGGACTGACTGACGAGACCTACCTCTCCGGCGGGAGGAAGGGTGGGAAGGTAACTCAGATTCAGGCCTTCCGAGGGTGTCATGAGACCCAAAGACTGAGGTCCGACGATACGAACTCCTGCAGCTGAAGTTTTGTTGATGGCTTCTATGACCGGCTCGGTCAGATCGGACTTCGGAAATCCTCCGCACAGAAGAATATTTTTAACGCCTTTTTTTAGGCAGCTTTCCAGGGCTTTCGGATAAACGGACGGTGGGCAGACAAAGACGGCTAAATCTACATCTTCCTTTATATCCGTGAGCGCCGCATAGGAAGTTTCACGCCCGATCGTTTTGTATTTCGGATTTACGGGAAAGAGTTTTGCCCGAGGTGAAGCGCTTTTGGCAATTTTCCAAATAAGCGTGCCGAAGCTTCCGCTTCTTGCGCTTGCTCCGACGATAGCGACGGAACGCGGGTTGAACAGCGTATGCAGATAGTGATTGAAGTCCATGGTATTGGCCGATCCAAAAGCCTGACGGAAGTTAAAGTCTAAATCAGGCGGGTAAGTCTGTAGTGAAGCATGTCTCAAAAATGCCAAAGGCGCCTGCAGATTTTTTCACATCCGAATAAGATTAGAAGCTCAAAGTACACTTGAGAAGGAGAGTGTGTGAGCGTCGAATCTAATTCCCCGTACACTGTTTTTATTGACGAAGCCGAGCGGCGCGTGGCGGTGTTGGATCAGAGACTTTTGCCCCACCGTGTGGAGTACGTTGATCTTAAAAATGCACAAGAGGCGGCTGAGGCGATCCGCGACATGACGGTTCGCGGAGCCCCTTTGATCGGCGTGACGGGTGCAGCCGGAATGGCTTTGGCCGCAGATGAAAGCACCGAGACAGGATTTTTGATTGAAGCCGCGAACCTTTTAAAGAGTGCGAGGCCGACCGCCGTCAATTTGAACTGGGCCGTCGACTTTATGCTCAAGCGGCTGAAAGGAATGGAGCCCGACCGCAGACGAAAAGCGGCTTGGCACTTAGCCGCCGAGATCTGTGAGCAAGAGCGATCGATGAGTATTCGTCTTGCGAAACACGCTCAAACAATTATTGAGGCGCTTTATTTAAAGCTCGGCAGGCCGCTTAACATTCTCACGCACTGCAACGCCGGAAAGCTTGCGACCGTGGAACTCGGAACCGCAACGGCCGGGATTTATACGGCATTTGAGGCCGGAATTCCGCTGACGGTTTATGCCGATGAAACGCGTCCCCGACTTCAGGGGACGCTGACCGCCTGGGAGCTGAGAGCTGCAGGGATCCCCGTTTGTTTGATTGCAGATAATGCAGGCGGCGAGCTCATGAGGGAAGGCGGAATCGATCTGGTGATTGTCGGAGCCGACCGCATTGCTGCAAACGGAGATACGGCAAATAAGATCGGAACCTACCTAAAAGCGTTGGCAGCGGCAGATAATCAACTTCCTTTTTATGTTGCAGCGCCGATATCGACGTTCGACTGGACGGCAAAGAGCGGAGGAGATATTCCGATTGAAAACCGTTCCGGAGATGAAATACGCTGGGTGCGAGGCATTGATAAACACGGACATGAGAGGGAAGTCTGTATCACCGATCCCGGCATCGCAACCGTGAATCCCGGCTTTGACGTCACACCGGCACGCTTGATTACAGGATTCATTACGGATCGCGGCGTCTTTGTGCCGGAAGACTTGAAAGATTTAAGGGTGAACAGTCATGTTTGAAGATAAGGAAGAAAAGGCGAGAGAGGAAATCATCGACTACGCCTTAAAACTGAGTCGAGCAGGTCTTAATGTCAACAGCAGCGGAAACCTCTCTGTACGGTTTGATTCTCCGGAAGGCAAAGGTTTTTTGATTACGCCGACGGGTCTTCCCTATGACGAAACCGAACCGGAAGATTTGGTGCGGATTTTATTTACGGACAACGGCTGCTATAAGGCGGTAGGAAGCCGCCAGCCTTCATCGGAGTGGAACCTCCATGCTTTTCTTTATCAGGCTCGTCCCGATATCAACGCCGTTGTGCATACGCACTCTCCGTACGCAACCATGCTTTCCTGTCTGGACGAGGCAATTCCTCCGTTCCATTACATGGTTGCGGCCGCCGGAGGCGATACGATTCCCTGCGCACCCTATGCTACGTTCGGTTCCGTAGCGTTAGCGGAGGGCTGCCGCGATACGCTGGGCAAGGATCGCTTGGGGTGCCTCCTTTCGCATCACGGCAGCGTGGCAGCGGGCCGTAACTTGAAACAGGCCTACGCTGTTGCTTTGGAAATCGAATCGCTTGCTCGGATGTGGATGAATCTTAAGCAGATCGGCGGTTGCCCTCTGATTGATAAAGAAGAGATGGCGCGAGTGAAAGAGCAGTTTAAGACCTACGGACAGCAGGAGAATGGCCATGAAGAAGGCTGAGGCGCCGGCGTCTAAGTGGTGCACTCCGGAAGGCTCTCTCATTGCATGTACGGAAAAGAATAAGGTGATGGCCGAAAATCTTGAAGAAATCAAAGGGTACCTTCAGGACGCTATCGACGACGCTGTTCTTATGGGATGCTCCGAAGCTTCTTTTCGCGAGGCCTATTTGGACTTGATCCGCAATCTGCATTCCCAATATCCCGAGAAAAAAGCTCAGGCCGGAGAAGAAAATGACAAAGATTTATAAACTGATTTTAGTTTGCTGCGCAGCGCTATTTTTGACGGCTTGTGCTCACCCCGACATGATCAAGCTCAACGACACGTACGACCACACTGTTAAAGAGCTCGGTGTCCCCGACTCTACGACACGGCTCCCCGACGGATCGATTCGAATCGTTTATTCCATGCAGCCGATGGGCCAGGCTTCCTACGTGATGATCTTTAATCCGGAAGGCAAATTGATCTTTAAGGATCAGCTTCTGCAGCAAAAATACTTCAACCAGATCAAGCCTAAAGTCCAGGACAGCCAGGATATCTACACGATGTTCGGAAAGCCCTGCGAACAGTGGCACTACAAGAATTTAGGCGAACACACGTATATGTATCGCTACCTCGATGAATCCGGATTCCCGATGGCCTTATGGGTCGACTTTGACGACAAGGATGATAAAGTTCTGCGTTACGTTTTAAGTATTGATCCCTGGGTCCAGAGGGACGCGGATCAGCGAGATTTCTAAAAGTTTTTTCTAGATGCATCCTCCTCAGCAGCACAAGTTCGGATTTAAGGCCTGGATTCCGACGATCGGACTGGCCTTTGCCGCTTTCGTTTTCAACACTTCTGAATTTTTACCCGTCGGCTTATTGCCGAACATTGCAGAATCGATTCATGAGTCTGTCTCAAAGACCGGCCTCATTATTACGGTTTACGCCTGGGTCGTATCTCTGTTGTCGCTCCCGCTTACGATATTGACCGCGAAGCTGGAGCGGCGACGGCTGCTTCTTTGGCTCATCGTGATTTTTGCACTGAGCCATTTCGTGGTTTTGTGGGCCGATACGTTTGAAAAACTCATGGGCGCGCGAATCTGTGTCGCGGTAACGCATTCCATCTTTTGGTCCATCATGACGCCTCTGGCGGCCAGAGTAGCGCCGTTCGGGAAGCAGGCATTTGGTTTAGCGGCGGTGATGGGCGGCTCGATTGTCGCAACGGTGCTTGGTGTTCCGATCGGAACTCATCTCGGACAGCAGGTCGGCTGGCAGGGATCCTTCTTCATCGTGGGTATGGCTGCCGTATTGCTTTGGGTTATTATCTTTTTCTCGCTGCCTGTCTGTACCAGCAACCGGGCCGGTTCTTTAAAGAGCCTGCCGTCCTTGTTTAAGCGCCCGGCGCTTGTACAGCTTTACCTTCTGACCATGGTCGTGATTTTGGGCCAGTTCACGGTGTACTCCTACATCACGCCGATTCTGATGAATGTCGGACACTTGTCTGAGAATGCCACAGTCTGGTTCCTGTTTATTTTCGGTATTGCCGGCATTATCGGAACCGTGATTAGTTCTAGGACAGTGGATAAGCACCGCTCAGGCACTCTGGTGATCCCGATGCTGATCATGACGGTCTGTGTCGGACTGCTGACGGTTACCTCTTCGCATTTCGGTGTTCTGGTCATACTCGGAACTTTCTGGGGCGCTTCAATGACGGCGATCTCGATGGCGTTTCAGACTCTGCTCTTGGATACGGCCCGAGATGCTGCCGACGTGGCGACATCAATGTTTTCCGGCATTTTCAATATCGGTATTGGCGGCGGAGCCTTTATCGGCAGCCGAGTGTCTGCTGAGTTCGGTTTCGCCGCGGTTCCGTATGTCGCCTGTGCACTTATCGGTGTTTGTGTGCTGGCCTGTGCGGCGATTTGGCTGAAGCGAGGCTCGGCGATCTTGCCGACTCGCTAAGACGAATATACGAATACCACACAAATGAAAACGGCCCTCCGTCGGAGGGCCGTGAATCAAAAAAGATTCAAATTATTCCTTCTTGTGCTCGTTGCGCAGACGGATGTGGAGCTCTCTCAATTGTTTTTCATCAACAGGAGAAGGAGCCTGCGTCAGCAAGCACTGTGCACGCTGTGTCTTTGGGAAGGCGATCACGTCACGGATGGAATCAGCACCGCACATCATGGTGACGATACGGTCAAGACCGAATGCTAAGCCGCCATGGGGAGGTGCACCGTACTGGAGAACGTCAAGCAGGAAGCCGAACTTGGCGCGGGCTTCTTCCGGACCGATCTTAAGTGCGTTGAAAACCTTGCTCTGAACATCAGCCTTGTGAATACGAATGGAGCCGCCGCCGATTTCCCAGCCGTTGAGAACCATGTCGTAAGCTTTGGCGAAGCAGTTTTCCGGATCGGTAACGAGTTTGTCTTCGTCGCCGTCTTTCGGGCTTGTGAACGGGTGGTGGCAGGCAACCCAGCGTTCTTCTTCCTCGTCGTACTCGAACATCGGGAAGTCGATAACCCACAGAGGTCTCCAGCCTTCTTCAAACAGGCCGTGGGACTTGCCGAATTCGGAGTGACCGACTTTCAAACGCAGAGCGCCGAGGGAGTCGAAAACGATCTTCTTGCGGTCGGCACCGAAGAAAATGACGTCTCCGTCCTGTGCACCGGTTCGTTCGATGATGGCCTTGAGGACATCGTCGGAAAGGTTCTTAACGATCGGGCTCTGGAGGCCTTCCCTGCCGGCCTTGACGTCGTTAACTTTGATGTAGGCCAAACCTTTGGCACCGTAGATCTTGACGAAGTCGGTGTAGCCGTCGATTTCGCTGCGCGGCATGGAGGCACCGTGCGGAACACGGAGGGCCATGACGCGGCCGTCGTTGAGTTCGGTAGCGGATCTGAAGACCTTAAAGTCAACGTTGCCCATCAGATCGGTAAGATCTGTGAGTTTGAGCTTGACGCGAAGGTCAGGTTTGTCGGAGCCGTAGTTGTTCATAGCATCCGTCCACAGCATGATCGGGAACGGATTGGGGAGATCGACGTTGATAGCTTCTTTGAAGACAGTGCGGACCAGCTCTTCCATCAGGGCGCGGATTTCAACTTCGTTGAGGAAGCTGGTTTCAATATCAACCTGAGTGAATTCAGGCTGACGGTCAGCACGAAGGTCTTCGTCGCGGAAGCACTTAACGATCTGGTAGTAGCGGTCAAAGCCTGCGCACATCAGCATCTGTTTGAAGAGCTGAGGAGACTGCGGCAGAGCATAGAAATGACCGTCGTGAATACGAGAGGGAACCAGATAGTCGCGGGCGCCTTCCGGGGTGCTCTTGGTGAGCATCGGAGTTTCGATGTCGATGAAGCCGTGCTTATCAAGGAAACGGCGGAAAGCCATTGCAGCTTTGTAGCGGAGCTTCATGTTGCGCTGCATCGGCAGACGACGAAGGTCGAGCACACGATAAGTCAGACGTGTGGTTTCGGAGAGGTTTTCGTCATCAAGCAGGAAGGGAGGAGGTGCGGAAGGATTCAGGATCTTGAGTTCCTGAGCCAGCACTTCAACGCCGCCGGAGATGAGGTTTTCGTTGCGAGTGCCTTCCGGACGAGCACGAACCAGGCCTTTAACCTCCACAACGAATTCGTTACGGACTTTATCGGCAGTTTCGAAGACGTCGGGACGATCCGGGTCGCAGACGATTTGGACCAGGCCTTCACGATCGCGCAAATCGATGAAAATAACACCGCCGTGGTCGCGGCGGCGATGGGCCCAGCCGTAGAGGGTGACAGTTTGACCGAGGAATTTCTCGTCAATCAAACCTGCATATTCAGTACGCATTAAAAACTCCGCAAAAGCGAGCACTTTTCGTGCTCTATCAATAAATTCCCGTTCATTCTAAACAATGGGTACTCAAAATGACAATTCAGTTGTATGTCTTTCGGATTCGGGAGTAAGGCAAATCACTTATCTTTTTTAGCAGGGCAATTTTCGTTGCAGTGGGAGGCAGGCAGGGCGGCAGAAGATCCGCCCTTAAAGTCTGTAGCATACCAACCTTTTCCCTTGAGCTCGAAGCCGGGTGCCGAAAGCTGTTTAACCATCGTTTCCATGTTGCATTTCGGACAATGGGTAATAGGAGCGTCGGAGTATTTCTGCAGAACATCTTTTGTGTAGCCGCAGTTAGAGCACTTGTAAGAGTAGATAGGCATTTCGCTTAAATAATAAAAGCTAAAAAATTTAAAAAACACGGCAAGGAAGGAGGCTTTCGCCAAGTTACTGGCCGTGCTGCATAAGCTAGACAATTATAGAGCGGCGGGTTTTCTTCCTCACTAACCTTGAGAAGAGATTGAGGACGGCGCCGCGGAAATAAGAAAAGGCCCGCAAAACGCGGGCCGAAAAGACTTATTCAGTCAGACGAGATTATTCGTCTTCATCCTCCCGTTTTCAATACCTGAGCTAGCTTAAAAAACTTCGCGAGCCCCCGTGGGTTCTCTTTTTTCGCTAAAAATATTTCTCTAAACTTATGTATTATTTGTAGTATAATAAGTCTGTGATTAGCCTAGGAGGAGCTATGCACTACAGACTTGGAT
>NZ_DBMALT010000062.1:0-10110 GCF_057870745.1 Parasutterella sp.
TTCGCCGCCGCTCAGTTTCGTGAGCGAAGAATTGAAATTTTACTCGTTTAAAATTTTCTGTCAAGCGACTGAGGAATTTCAAATGTAAAACTTCGTTTCCGTTTATCGTTGCTGCGTCGTGCGTCAGCGACAGGACGTGCATCTTAACGAAACAATTCTATGTGCGCAAGTTGGGCACGTCTTACAAATGTTTCTAATTGTTGTGTGCTTTATACAACATCAGTTTGCAGTTAATGATTCCGCATCTTTAGACGGCCACGCAAGAATAAGCATGTTGGCAAGAATAGCTGTTGCGCCGAGCAGTTCATATGAATTGAACGTAGCACCCAGAATAATCACCGACAGGGCAACTGCGGATAAGGGTTCAAAGGAACCGAGGATAGCTGTGATTGACGGAATAACGTACTCAGTACTTTTGAGATAACACCAGAATGCCGCAACCGTTCCGAAAGCAATTATTTGGAAATAACAAAGAACAGAGGGCAAAGTCCAATGAACATCCATTGCAAAGGGATTAGTGAAGAGACAAGCAATCGATCCGCCGACAACCATTCCCCAGCCCACAACATTAGAAACTCCGACACGAGAGATAACGTTTTTAGGCTGTACAGTGCAAAAAGCCCCGAAAGCGGATGACAGCAAGCCCCAAAATGCCCCGGTAGAAACAAAATCCAGAGACTCGAAATTTCCTTTGGTAACGACCAAAGAAACTCCGGTTATAGCCAGAAAGAGACAAAAGAATTCTTTGGGGACAGGTTTTCGATGTTTGCAGATCGCCAAATATCCGATGATAAAAAGCGGACCGACACCAACCATAATAGCTGCGGTTCCGGCATTACTCTGCTCAATCGCAAGGAAGAACGTATATTGAATTAAAAGAACGCCGACACCGTAGATCAAAACGTCACGGATATTTCGCTTTTCTTTGAACGGTTTCAGAATACTTTGAAATCCTCCGAAAGCAGCTTGAAGCGCCAATAACAGAACCCCGGCTCCGATTAAGCGAAGCGTTGTGAGGTGACGGGCTTCGAAACCGCAGTTAGTAAAAAGATATTGGGCAGCCACGGCCATACTTCCCCAGCAGCAGCCCGCAAATGCTGCCAGGAAGACACCTTTGAGAATTTTCAGCATTCTTGTAGTCCTAGAAACTAAAAGTTTAGCAATCCGGCGCTTTATTTAGGTGAGTCCGCAAAGTTGCCTGTTTTGCCAAACCAAACAAATTGAAATGCAAGACGACAAAAATGTAGTTTTGACCACAGTTTTTGCGAATTGCCATTCTGCTGTCTTGCCTTGTGGTCTTTTCCACTTATTTGTTTTCCTTTTTTCTTTTTCTATGTGAAAAAGACCACAATTTTTTCCGATTTTTCTACCTCTGAGGACTTTTCCGCCTAAATAACGATAGCGATTTCATTCTGCTGCCTATCTCGCCTTTTCAAAGAAGCAAAAACTAATTTTTTGTGGTCTTTTACACATATTCCAAAGTTTCTCCTCCGTAGATTGTGGTCTTTTTCTCATTGTTTAGAGCTGGAGAAGAAAGCTTTAGAGCAAAGTCACGCTGAAAATCCTTATCCGTTCAGCGCCTGCCGGAACATTGAGCTCAACCAACTAAATTCCTGCACATTTTCATTCTCTATTATGTGAAAAAGACCACAATTTTTAGTCCTATGTGCTTCGGCCAAAAACCACTTCTGAGAGATCTCTTTCAAGGCGTTAACTGCATTCTGATCATATTGCGATAAATCGTTTAGACGATTTTCTCTGGCCTTATTTATACTGTCTCTTCGAGTTCCTTACTCAATGAGATAAGCAATGACTGACGCCAAATATGTGAAAAAGGCACCAAGACAATCCAATCTCGAGCTCTCTCGAATTTTGGCAATGTACCTCATTGTGATGCATCACTTTTCCGTGCACGGCGGTTTACCGATTTGGAGCGGCTCCGCGCCGCTCTCTTTTAATTTTTACTTAGATCAGCTGCTTTCCACCGGAGGCAAAATCGGCGTTAATTTATTCGTCTTAATTACCGGATATTTCCTCGCTAAAAAGTTCAGTAAATTTTCCAGCCTCATCTACCTTTGGATAAAGACGTTTTCCTACGTAATTATCTTTTTCCTGCTCTTTTGTGCCCTCGGCTTGCATCCCTTTAGTTGGAGTTCTTTGATCGGCTGTTTCTTTCCAATACGAAATGATTTTTATTGGTTTGTTTCCGCCTACTTCCTCCTTATTCTGCTCTCTCCGTTTATCACGATAGGAATTAAAGCGTTAGGACAGCAAAAGCTGTTCGCCTTCTTATTGATTTTCGGTTTTTTCTGGTCAGTCATCCCCACGCTCACAACTAAACCGGAATATTACGGTTCAACGCTTTTTTGGTTTGTGTATCTCTTTTCTTGGGGCGCGTTTCTCAGAGATTATCTAGAAAGGAAAATCTTCTCCCAATCCCTGTGTTTGTCGGTCTGCGGAGCAAGCTGGGGCATTATTGCCATCATCATCGCTCTTGCCGATTGGAACAATCGCGTCGGGACTTTCATCGGTTACATTGATTGGTTCACCTTCGCAAACTTGTATAGCGTCTTCTCTTTAATTTGTGCCCTCTCGCTTTTTGTGTTCTTCAAACAGATGCAGATCGGCTACAAGCCTTGGATCAACAAATTTGCTGCAGCGATGTTCGGTGTCTACCTCGTTCATGAGAATCCGATTGTTTACCCGTGGCTCTGGAGCAAAGTATTCCACGTGCCGGAATATTTGGGTTCCTCTTGGTTCATCCTCTATGCACTTGCAGTAATTACAATCGTATTTTTTATTTGCGCGATTTTGGATCTTATTTGGGAAAAGGTCCTTCAATCCGGATATCAAAAATACCTTTTTCCCCGCCTCCAGCCGTTAGATAAAAGAGTTACCGACTTCCTTAATGCTCCGGCGAGCCAAAAATAATTGTGGTCTTTTTCTCATTTTTAACTTTTTTACTTCCGACTTTTTGAGCTTTATACCTAACTATCTAAAATGGGAGAAACTTTTATAGGTTGTTTATGTCTGCTCCCATCATTGATTCTTTACCGCTCCCGCCTCATTCTCCAGAAGCCGAGCATGCCCTTTTAGGTGCGCTTTTAGCGAATCCTGAATCTTTCCATCTAATCGAGCCTCCTTTAGAGCCCGGTGACTTTTACAACTATGCCAATCGACTGATTTATCAGGCGATATTCTCTTTGGCGTCTCAAGGCAAGCCGGCTGATGTTCTCACGGTTTCAGATTTATTGAGAGAGATCGGGAATGAGAAAGAGACAGGCGGATTGGAGTACCTCAATCGTTTGACGGAAAGCTACGCCAGCGCAGCTAACCTCAGCGAATATGCAAGAATCGTCAAAGATAAGGCACTCAAACGCAACCTCATTTCCAAACTAGCTCAATTAGAAGCTGAGGTCAATTCAGACAGAGGGGCTTCTTCCGAAGACTTGCTCGACCGCGTGCAAAGCGAGTTCTTAAAAATGGGACTTGGCAAAAATAAAGATGCTTCTTCTTTTGAGTCTTCCGGCTCTATTTTGGACGGCCTCATTGACGAAATGCGTTCAATTGCAGACTCTCCGACAGAAATCCGCGGCTGCGAAAGTGGAATCGAGCAACTTGACGACGTGACAAGAGGCTTTAGACCCGGACAATTGGTTGTCATTGCTGCGCGTCCCGGCATCGGCAAAACAGCCTTCGCGCTTCAGGTCGCACGCCGCACTGCCGTTCGTCAGAAAAAACCGGTTGCGATCTTCGCGCTGGAAATGACAAAGAACGAAGTTCTCAAAAGAATGCTGAGCTCTGAGAGCGAAGTTGAAATGGAAAGTATCGACGGCGCCCAAATGACGGATACTCAATGGAGCAGAATTTATCAAGCTCAAGAAGTGCTATCTAAAGCACCGATATTCGTTGACAGCTCAAGCGAGCTGACGCTTATGCGCATTAAGACGAAGCTTCGCCAGCTTGCTGCGCAGGTTGGAAATATCGGATTGGTTGTAGTTGACTATCTCCAGCTGCTAGAACAAGAAGACGAGAACGCTTCTGCGGATCTTCGCTCCATACAGATCGGTGTTCTTTCTCGGGGCCTAAAGCTACTGGCCAAAGAACTCAATGCTCCGGTCCTTCTTTTATCCCAGCTTAACCGTCAGGTCGAAAACCGGCCCAACCATACTCCGCTTCTTTCCGACTTAAGAGAATCCGGTTCCATTGAACAGGATGCCGACATGGTGCTCCTGCTTTATTCCAAGGCCAAATTCGGGCAGGAGCAAGGAGACTCCAGAACAATTTACATGGATTTGGCAAAACATAGGAACGGACGCCTAGAAGTTTTTTCTACGATTTTCAAAGGCGAGATCCAATGCTTTGAAGAATTAAACGCTTGGAATCAATGAGAAGAAAAAAGAGCCTAGACCGACGTGTTCAATGAACATCTAAATCTTGGAGGGCTTCGATCTAGGCCCGTAAACTGATAATTGTTAGAAAAAATAACACAAATATGTGATAAATAGCAAATTAAGAGACGGATTTTTTTATTTTTGAATTTAATAAAAAGCCCTGATAGCCTTGGGTTTTTCAAAAATTAGCCGGAACTATTTCATTCTGACACTCATAACCGCTATGCAATGTAATTTCTGCGGCCTAAGCTAACTTTCTGGCGGTGAAATTGTGGTCTTTTTCTCATATTTTAAGCTGGCTTTCTCTGCTTCGTCTTTCGATGACTTAATTCCTTCTCTTTCCTACTTTTTGATTTTCTTCACGTTGTATCACTCCTAAATTTCTTTTTTGCGAAACTTTTGTGGGATGCTGTCGGTGTGATCTGACAGGCTCTCTCTTTCAAAACCTTCTACGACAGAGGCTTGCTGATTTGTTCCATCCAAACCGAGCTGTTTGCGTCGCTTTAAAATTTTTTGAAGTCTTTTTCATTGGGTGTGTCTTTTAGTCGTAGGCCTTTTTTATATTTTTATATTAATCTTTTTATTTTTTTAAGCCTTCTATTTTCACTTTTAAATCAAAAGGTTACAGACGTAAAAATGTATAGAAGACCACAAAATATGAGAATTTGACCACAAATAGGCTGTTTTTCTCTGTGAAAAAGGCGACTTAATATGTGATTTTTACCACATATGCAGAAGAGTTTATGTGAAAAAGACCACAATATTATGTAAAAAAGACCACAGTGTCCCGATTCTTTTTTCTTTTGGAAGAGGAAGTGTGAGAGAATCAACTATCGAAATGTCAGAATGAGCCGGATCGGAGGGTATTAATGGCCAGCGAAAATCAACAACAGGAGTTTGAACTCCTCACAGACGATGATGATTGGTCTGACAGCCCTAAAGCCGGGAAAAAGAATTCTTTATGGAATACCAATGCGGTCGTTGTTAAATCAAACGACCTGCTGACGGCGAAAACCAATCTCACCTTAAATGAGCTTCGAATCATCTTAGTTGCGATCAGTAAGATCGATTCGATGAATCCGGAGGTCAGAGGGGATGCAAGTTATTGGGTTTCAGCCAAAGAGTTAAGAGAGATCGGCAGCGAGCGGTCTAAGGCCTATAAATACCTCCAGAACGCAGTCAATACGCTTTACAACAGAAGCGTTATCCGAACCTTCGGATCCAACGGTAAAGAACGTGATGAGTTTCGTTGGATTTCTAAGGTCTCTTATCGAAGCGGCATGATCGGTCTGACGTTTTCTCAAGAAGTCCTCCCCTTCCTGACGCGTATTCGCAGTAACTTTATTAGGTACCCGATTAAACAGATTTCCGAACTAAAGAGCGTTTCGACGCTGCGGTTCTTTGAGCTGTGTGTGCGCTGGCGCGGGCAGGTCAAGAAGATGACGATTACCGAGCTCAAAGACATCCTTAATATTCCTCAGAAAAAATTAAACGGAGACGTCGCCCGTATCGTACGTGAATGTGCCGCAAAAATTAATGAAGCGACCAAAATTGACTTCCATGTGGAATGCGAATTCGTCCGTACCGGCCGAAAATTTACCCATATCATCTTCTCTGTTAAGAATCGTCCCAACATTCTTGTAGAGAGAACTCAGTCAGTTCCGCCGGAGGATGTACCGGACGTTAGAGATCTTGTGGGCTATACCGATGAGGATTGGCAGAACCTGATCTTGTCAGACGGGCAGAGAAACTACTTTGCATCTCTTCTGAGCCGCCACAATGACGGCGGTGTAGGAAACCGCTTCGCCGGTGAATTCATAAACGCCGCCGGACGCGAAGGTTATTCTCAAGAGTCTTGGAAGCGCTGGATCGAAAACCGTTTAGCCGATCCAAAATTTGTTTATGAAGCGCGAGTTTATTTGCACGACCTGGGGTTTAAGCCTTCATCGGCGACCAGGAAAAATGTGAAAAAGACCACAAATTAAAACCTCTACGAAACAGCCGCCCGGCTGTTTTGATTTTTAGGAGTCAAGGTGTTCTGAAAAATATTGTGGTCTTTTTCACATTGTTTAAGCTGTTGGGTCTCTAAACGGCCGCATTCTTTCTGTTTTCCCTTCTCTTCCTCGTATCCTTGAAGAAAAAATAAGGAATCAAAATGGTTTATTTGGATACGATGCCTTTGAGATTGGGACATTTTCGGGTTTTGATTACAACAGCGATGGGTCAATTCCTGGGAGCCGCTGTTGCAACTCTTTCAGGCGTCTTGATTCCTCTTCTTGCCATCGTACAGCATCACGAATTGGACTCCGTGACACAAGGTCTGATTGCCAGTATGGAACTGATCGGCATTATGGTCGGATCTTTTGTTATCGGAAAGCTTGCCGATAAGGACGGATATCTTCCGTTTCTTCGGCTGAGTTCCATCCTTATTTTTATCGGCGCGTTAGCAGTCTACGTGACAGGAAGCGTTGATCTGCTGATTCCCTCGCTATTTGTCATGGGATTCGGCATCGGAGGCGATTTTGCGTTGGACTCAGACTATGTCGATGAAGTGATGCCGAAACGCTGGCAGGAAACGATGGTTGGTATCACCAAATCATTTTCTGCTCTCGGAAACTTGTCAGCTGGTGGAGGTTTTCTCGTTCTCTGTTCGATCGAGTGGACTGCAGAAATTTGGAGACAGATCTTCTTATTTGTGGTCTTTCTCTCATTTTTAATGATCATCAGCCGATTATTCTTCTTTAAAAGTCCCGGCTTTCTTATTGCAAAAGGGAAGTTTGACGAAGCCAGACAGGTTGTTAAGGCAATGCTTGGACCTGATGTAGAGATTCCACCGTCCTATTTGGAAAAAACTTCTTCTTCTAACGGCGCTAAAGTAGATCTGTTTAAAGGAGAAACCCTTCAGAAAGTGATTTTTTCCGGTGTGCCTTGGGGATGTTCAGGGCTCGGAGTATATGGAATCGGCATCTTTCTCCCGATACTGATTATGAGTCTCGGCATCTCGGGTTTTGATACTTCTAAACCGGATCCTTTAGGATCCGTAATGAACTCGGTGAATCTCACGTTTATTATCAGCTGGTTCATTCTCATCGGATTTATAGCCGGTCTTTTTATTCTTCATAAAGTTTCGACCGTCAAACAACAGTTTTACGGATTCCTGCTCGCCGCCGCGGCTGTTCTACTTCTGCTGCTCTGCTATTTATTTAAATGGCCTGCCGCTATTTCAATTGCAGCGTTTGTTCTGTTTGAACTGGCCCTTAACGCCGGCCCAAATCTTACGACGTTCATCATTCCGTCATTAGTCTTTCCGTTAGATATTAAAGCAGAGGGGGCGGGCTACGCTGCGTTCTTCGGGAAGTTTGGCGCTGTGATCGCTGTCTTTAGTTTTCCTATCCTCATGAAGCTGGGAGGCGTTTCTCTAGCGCTAGTTGTATCAGTTGGACTTGGCGCTTTTCTGACCTACTTCTACGCGAAAAAATTAGGACTGGAAAAATGAGAAAAAGACCACAAATCATCAAATGATTTTGTGGCCTTTTTCACATATCAAGAACGTTTGATCTATGCCAACTCGTCAATCATCCTGATCCTAATTTTGTCCACAGGCACTGGTACGACGGTTTTGTTGTCTTCACGTAAGACGCAGACTTCGTCGTGACGATCAGAAAGTAATCGCGGAAGAAGATTGCCGGAAACTTTCTCACCTGCCTCATCTAAAAATTCAACTTGAATACCCAAGGCTTTACCGGCGGGCACACGGCGATAACCTTTAGGAAAGTCTTTCTTTTTAAGACGATCCTCAAACGCAACGACTTTTTTGGGTTTCTGCGGAACGATTTTCTGGAGTCTGTCCAATACAGCCTGTGCAGAACCGCGGCTAATTAGGCCGTCTTTGTCTTTGCAAGCTTCCAGATCTTTAGCGATGTTGGTGCTTTTTTCACAGATATTGTTCAGGATCTGTGCTGTCTGGGCATCGTTAACAGCGCAATCGACAATCAATTTAAGAACTTCTTCCTTAGAAGAAGCTAATGCGGCAATACGAGAAATATAAGTTCTGTCTTTGCCCAAACGAGCAGCAATTTCGGTTTGGTTAAAACCGTTCTGAATCAGCTGGCTAATGCTTTGGATCAAATCCTGAAGCTTCATATTGTCGCGCTGGATGTTCTCGGTTAGCTGACCGAAAATTCTTTCTGAATCAGAAACAGGAGCATCAACAACAATAGCTTCTACCGTTTCCAAGCCGGCTTTCTTAGCCGCCAGCCAGCGGCGTTCGCCCTGCAGGACAACGTATTTATTGTTTTCACCTTTAATGACTGTAATCGGCATCAGCTGGCCGGATTTCATGGATTCAGCCAGCTCGTCGATATTCTCAATAACGGTTCTTACCTGAGGCCGGACCTCAATTGACTCTACTGGTAATTTTGTTAAAACCTTTCCATTGACGCCCGCGGCAATCGCACCGTTAAACTCGATCAAGCTTTTGATATTGGTCGGTTTAAAAGTTTGAGTCTTAGCTTTTGTAACTTTAAAAGTTTTCATAGTTAACCGATTTTCTTAATTCTTGCCAGCATTTCTTTGTATACGGCTTCAAGTTCTTCGTAGGATCGCTTGCCGTTGCGGATTTCGTCCACGGGGATACCCATTGTTGTAGCGGCATCAATCGGAGCGCGATGCCTGAGTTTGGAGTTGAAGATATCGCAATTAGTCTCAGAAACGAGATACTCCAGTGTGCTCTTAGCAGAAGCAGAGTCATCGTATTCATTAACCACAACACCTAAAAATTTCAGGCCGGGATTGAAATTCTGCTGCACGGCACGGATGGTATTGACCATGCCGGAGACGCCTCCGACCGCATAGCCTGAGAGTTTGATCGGGCAGATGACATAATCAGCCATGACCAATCCGCCGAGGAGTTTTCGGCCCAAAGAAGGCGGGCAGTCAACCAAGATATAGTCGTATGCGTCTTTCAGTGCCTGAATATTTGCAGCCGGGTTACGAATGACATCCAACTCACGGCTTTCGATGTCATAACCTTCGTTCGAGTTCGGTTCAGATCCGATTAAATCTACGCCGTACGGGGTGTCATCAAAGATTCCGAGCTCTTCGAGATTCGGTTCAAAAAGAGCCGCAGACGAAGTAGCGGTGTACGGCTGTCCTTGTGTCAAAGATTCTGTCGTATTTCCTTGCGAATCAATATCGATGACCAGCACTTTCTTTTTACGATGTTTACGTAAATAAAAAGCGGCTTGCACCGTTAATGTTGATTTGCCGACTCCGCCTTTTTGATTAGCAAAAGCTATGACCTTCCCCATAGGGACTTCCTTAAATTTGTAGATATCTTCAGACGGTATCTTAACAAATTCAAAAATCGGCGTTTGAAATGTGACGTGTGAACATGTTCACACTACAAAAGAGTTGTGGTCTTTTCCACATAATATTGAAACTTCTGAGAGAAAGATTTCAATGATTGTTAGCAGAGATTTGAAGGAAAATAAGAGACAAGAACTACACATCTGTGGTCTTTTTCACATAGTTCCGTTCTTCTAAGAAAAAGTTGAGAGAAGACGGACTTTAAACAAAAGAATCTAAATAAGTAAAATCAACAGCGATTAGACACATCGTACGTGTCTTATAGCTTATTTTTTAGATTATTGCACCGACGACACAGCCCGAACGCTCCGGTCCTCGTATAGAGCACCGGAGTTTTGTCATTTTGATG
>NZ_DBMALT010000063.1:0-10043 GCF_057870745.1 Parasutterella sp.
GAGAAACCGCCGTAAAATCAAGGTGACTTGGCCTACCAGATCGGTACGGGCGGTGGTGTGAGAGGGTGTTCGCTGGAACTCAGCGAAACCCTACTCGATTTCTACTGGTCATGTTTGACAGCTCGGAGGCTTTCGATTAGACCTCGGACACAATCGAGAACAAGGTTAGAAATTCTCACGTCGAAATCCTTGCGGACACAGAAATATATCTTTCTTGGATTAAAGTCATCAGAAATAGGACAAATATTCAGGGTATTTTTCTCGTGCGACATTAAACCAAGCATATGCGACACGGACCAGCCCAGGCCCGCACCGACAAGGTCGTAAACAAAGGCGTTGCTTTGTATTTCAAAAACCTTCGGAAAATATAAATTGTGCTTTCTGAAGTATTCATTGAGCAAGCCTCCGTCAGCGGTTTCTTTTGAATGATAGATAAAGGGAAGACCGCAAAGCTTGAGTTTTTCAAAAGTCAATTTTTCTTGATTCAGGGTAAATTCTTTCGGAAATATAAAATACCAAGGGTCTTCCCCAAGAAAATACTTATTAATGTCTTCATGACTTTCCTCTCCGGCCAATACAGCAATATCCAAGCTTCCCTCTTTCAATTGTTCCATCAAAGTTCCGCTGGGTTCGGACGTAAGAGAAACGAGACCGAGGGTTTTCTGCATCTGTTTGCAGAGATCTGCAGCAATGACTTTCCCCGCAGATTCAATCATGCCGATACGAACAGCAGGCTTGACAAGATTTTCATACTGAATATTGACTAAGATTTGGCTTACGTTCTTTTCGCTTTCTTTGAGCGCCTCGTAGAGTTTGACCGCTTCTTTTGTCGGTTGGGGAGGCCTGCTTTCTCTGTTAAACAGGTCCACTCCCAAAGACGTTTCAAGTCCCGCAATCGTTTGAGAGATTGAGGATTGTGTGAGCTGAAGTTTTACAGCGGCTGCCGAAAACTTCTTTTCCTCCATAACCTTCATAAACACTGAGAAGGAACGAGAAAAAAAATGTTCCCCCGCCACTTCTTGAGAACTCGAAAAATGTTTGAAAATATCTTTTTGATTAATCGACATTCTTTATGAAATCTAATAATTTTTCTCGGACAGGCGAATTATTGTCGGCAAATACGCATAAATAGTTCTTGCCGGGAACATTCCAAATTTCTGCCTGTTTTGGAAGAGAGAACTCGAAAAGTTTCCTTTGTCCTTTTCTCACAAAATTATCTTTTCCAGGATTAACGACGACTAAGGGGCATGTAACGAGGGTGATCGCTTGCGCGGGCTGAATATCTGTTTCCTTTAAAGTCCTGGCTAAAAGATCGCCAAGAATAAATCCGTGTCTTTCCTGAATCAGACCTTTTTGAGATGCGTAAATGGATTCAAGGACAACACCTTTCACTTGATCCTTATGGCTGAGGTAGAAACGAAGCGCAGCATCGGCCCCAACGCCTTGACCGAAAAGAACAAGTTTTCTTCCCTTTATCAAATCAGAATTCTTGACGCATTCCCAAACCGCACCTGCATCTTTGTCTAAATTGTCTAATCGAGCCTCACCTTCAGTTTCCCCAACGCCCTGATAGTCAAACAAAATAACCGGGACGCTCTCAAGTGCAAGAAAAGCGACCTGCTGCATGCTGTAACTCATATTGAATTGAGCGCTTTGGAAGTAAAGAACAACCGGCAAAGTTTTGAGCTTTTCTTTTTTTATCTTTCCGGTTTCTTTCGGCACAAGAATTTCAAAACTTATTTCGGGCTTTGTGGGATCAGAAAGGTTTTTCGCTTTTCCTTTGATCGACTCAAGGCCGTAAAGCGAAGCGGACCAATATCTCATTGAGTCAGATCTGAAGAAAAGGCTTTCTACAAGGTTAGATATGAAGTTCATTTTCAAGTCCTCGTCTGCATACCTCAAGTTTCCGACAGGGTCCTAAAAATTCCTCCTACATTAAATATTTTTAATCTTTCTTATAGAAAAAATTTATGTTGTTTGTAGAGTTAACCTTAATTGAATAGATTTCTTAGATTCAATAATCACTAAATTATTAAGGGGTTAATTCTTGTAATGCACCAGGAAAAAAACCTCTTTTTTAGTTTATTTCCTTTCTTGGGGACTGACACAAGAAAAGAGCCCGGTTTATTCTGGGCTCCGTCTTATTTCAAACCTTTAATTTAATTAATATTGTTTGAACATTTCCGAAATCTTCTGCGGATCATTGGTCTTGGTTAAACCCAACTGCAGCAGGATTCTTGCTTTTTGCGGATTGAGCGTGCCGGCGTGAACAAATCCTGCCTTATCCCAAGCAGCTGTAGATTCAATCGTCGGGCCGTTTGGAACTCTGGCAGAGCGCACGACAACGATACCTTTCTTGGCAGCGTCATAAAGAGCTGGTTCAGCTGCTTCATGAATAGAGCCGTTCCCAGTTCCGGCATGAACGATACCTTTTGCGCCGTTGGCAACGGCAGCTTCGGCCATTCTTCCGTCATCATTCACATGAGAGTAAATAATGTCGACTCGAGGAAGATCGTTTAGATTGCTGACATCGAATTCGGTATCTATTGTATGTTTACGGGTTGTAGCCTTATAGAAAACCGGACGGCCGTTTTCAAAGTAACCGAGGTAACCGAGTTCCGGGCTTTGAAAAGTGTCAACTCTTAGAGTGTTTGTTTTTTGAACATCTCTGGCGCCATTAATATTGTCATTCATGGCAATCAGTACACCTCTGCCCTTAGCATCCTTAGATGCGGCAAGATTTACGGCATTCAAGATATTCACAGGACCGTCAGCGGAAATAGCTGTTGCCGGACGCATAGCTCCTATGATGACGACTGGCTTGTCGGATTTTGTCACAAGGTTCAGGAAATAAGCTGTTTCTTCAAGAGTGTCAGTGCCATGTGTGATCACGATACCGTCTACGTCAGGTTTGGCAAGCAATTCATTTATACGCTTGGCCAATTTCAGCCAAATTTTGTTGTTCATTGATTCAGATCCAATATTGGAGATCTGCTCACCTTTGACATTGGCAACCTTGTGAATCTCAGGGACAGCTTGCAGCAAAACATCAATACCTAGCGCACCAGCTTTGTAGCCCGTCATTTGGGTGTTGCTGGCGGCAGAGCCGGCGATTGTTCCTCCTGTGGCCAGGATCACGACGTTTGGCTTCGCAACTTTTTGCTGCTGAACCGGAGCTTCGGCTGCATGAGAATTAACTAATCCGGCGGATAAAAAAGCGCTGGAAATAAATATGGCTGTAAAGCATTTTTTGATGTGCATTGTTTCCTCCTTGAGAAAATGCGAGATCAAATTAACGAGAAAAACGCTTCCAGCCAAATAGCATTAGGAAGAATTATTTTTTGAATAAGAAATGGTTATCCCATTTTTATCTTCTGATTCCGGTCATACTTCTCCTCATATGCCCCTTTCCGTTTCTCCAAAATTTCATACGTTTACAGTCAAATTTTCCGACTTTTTCTTATTTTTCGCGGAAAGCCTCAATACGTGAGAAAATAAGAAATTCTATTTTTGATTCGCATATTCACATTTCAGCACCATGAGCGAAACACAGAACAAAGAACTCGCTAAGAGTTACGATCCGGCTTCGATTGAAGCCAAGTGGTATCCCTTCTGGGAACAACAAGGTTATTTCAAGGCCGGCCTTGAAGAAGGCAAGCCCTCTTTCTCTATCCAGCTGCCGCCGCCGAACATCACCGGTATTCTTCACATGGGTCACGCCTTCAACCACAGCGTGATGGACTCCCTGACCCGTTTTTATCGCATGAACGGCTACAACACGATGTGGCTGCCGGGAACCGACCACGCCGGTATCGCAACTCAGATCGTTGTTGAACGCAAACTGGAAGCTCAGGGTAAGAATCGCCGCGATATGCCTCGCGACGATTTCGTGAATGAAATTTGGAAGTGGAAAGAATATTCCGGCGGCAACATTCTCAAGCAGATGCGTCGCTTAGGAGACACCCTTGACTGGGACCGCCTCTATTTCACGATGAACGATGATCTTGCCAAGGTGGTGGTTGACTGTTTCGTTGATCTTTACGAAAAAGGCCTGATTTACAGAGGGCGCCGCCTCGTTAACTGGGATCCAAAACTTCAGACTTCTGTTTCCGACCTGGAAGTCGAACCGAAAGAACAAGACGGACATCTTTGGGAAATTCGTTATCCGGCTGCTGACGGCTCCGAAGGCGTCGTCGTTGCAACGACTCGTCCGGAAACTATGTTCGGCGACCAAGCTGTTGCGGTCAATCCGGAAGACGAACGCTATAAAGATTTAGTGGGAAAGAAACTGAAGCTTCCTCTGACAGACCGAGAAATCCCCGTCATCGCTGACGATTATGTGGATAAAGAGTTCGGTTCCGGCTGCGTGAAGATTACGCCGGCTCACGACTTCAATGACTTTGAAGTCGGTAAGCGCCATAACCTGGAGCAGGTCAACATCATGACCAAAACGGCACATCTTAACGATAACGTGCCCGAAAAATACCGCGGCATGGATCGTTATGAAGCTCGTAAAGCCGTCATCGAAGATTTGAAGGCTCAGGGCCTTCTCGTCGGTATCAAACCGCATAAACACATGGTTCCGTTGGTGCCGAGAACCGGTGAGGTAGTTGAACCGATGATCTCAGAACAATGGTTTCTGGCAATGAGTAAGCCGGCTCCGGAAGGCAGCCGTTATCCAGGCAAGTCTCTTTCTGACCTCGGTTTGGAAGCCGTTCAGGAAAATCTGGTGAATATTTTTCCGGAACAGTGGCAGAAAGTTTACAAAGACTGGCTCTCTAACATTCAAGATTGGTGCTTGTCCCGTCAGCTCTGGTGGGGGCATCAGATCCCGGCTTGGTATGACGACAAAGGCAATGTTTATGTTGCTCATACCGAAGAAGAAGCTCAGCAGAAAGCGGGAGAGGGCGTCAAGCTTCATCGTGATGAAGACGTTCTCGATACCTGGTTCTCTTCTGCCCTCGTGCCCTTCTCTACATTAATTAACGATCCGAAGGCTTTCGATATTTATCTGCCTTCCTCTGTTCTTGTGACCGGTTACGACATCCTTTTCTTCTGGGTTGCTCGTATGATCATGATGACTCGTTTCTTCACAGGGCGCGTCCCCTTTAAGAATGTCTACATTCACGGCCTGGTTCGTGATGCCGAAGGCAACAAGATGTCCAAGTCCGAGGGCAATACTTTGGACCCGCTCGACATCATCCAGGGCGTTGATCTCGAATCCTTAGTCAAGAAGAATACGACCGGCCTTCGTCAGCCCGAAAAAGCTCCGATCGTTGAAAGGAAACTGCGCAAGCATTACCCGGAAGGCATCAATGAAATCGGTGCGGACGCCCTGCGCTTCACGATGGCTGCCTATGCAACCCTCGGCCGTAATGTGAACTTCGACGTCAAACGCGCCGACGGTTACCGCAATTTCTGCAACAAGCTCTGGAACGCCACACGCTTCGTTCTGATGAACATTGAAGGTAAAGACTGCGGTCTTGATCCGAATGCTCCGATGGAATACTCCGCTCCAGATCAGTGGATTTGGTCCGAGTTCGAACGTACTGTTCAGGAAGTCCGTAAGGCCTTTGAAGACTACCGTCTCGATAACGCTGCCAACGCAATCTACTCCTTCATTTGGAACCAGTACTGCGACTGGTATCTTGAACTTTCTAAAGTCCAGCTCAACCAAGGCAACGAAGCTGTTCAGAGAGCTACCCGCCATACACTGGTTACCGTTCTTGAGCAGACGCTGCGCCTGGCTCATCCGATTATTCCTTTCATTACGGAAGAACTTTGGCAGAAGGTCTCTGTTGTTGCCGGTGTCCGCAGCGAAAATTCCGTCGATTCTCTGATGGTTCAGTCCTATCCCGTTTATGACCCGGCAAAGGTCAACACACAGGCGGACATGACGATCAATGAACTTAAAGCCATGGTTGATGCCATTCGCAACCTCAGAAGCGGCATGCTCGTGCCTCCTTCTAAGAAAGTTCCACTGGCTATCAGCAGCCGTGACGGAGAAGCTCGCGCAAGAGCCGAGAAACTCACGCCTTATCTCCAGACGCTCGGCCGTTTGGAAGAAGTGATCTTCACAGATGATCTCGAAACCGTTCGTCCTGTCGGCTCCGCTGCTCCGGTGGCAGTCGTTGACGATTTCAGCCTCATGCTGATCATCAAAGTTGATGTTGCCGCTGAACGTGAACGTCTGAATAAAGAGATTACCCGCTTAGAAAATGAAATCGCTAAGGCCAACACAAAGCTTTCCAACGAAAACTTTGTTAAGAAGGCCCCTGCTAAAGTTATTGAACAGGAAAGAAGCCGTTTGGCCAGCAACGAACAGCTGCTCGCTTCCAACAAGGAACAGCTTTCTAAGCTGCCTCAGGCCTAATTCTTTTCCCGGAGAGAAAAATGAAACTGATTCGACTTGCACCCCTCGCTCTGGCTGTGTTTTCAGCAGCCGCCAGTGCTGATATGTTCACTGCCAATCTTTACGATGTGAACAATATCAACCAGGACGTGATTGATTCAAGATTGTCCATGTCCGGTCCTTTGTTTAACGGCTGGGACCGTACCTTTAAACAAGGCGATCCTTGGGTTGAAGCTTATGGCATGACGCACCGAATTAACCGTACCGGCGACTTTGGTAAGTTCAAAAACAAAGGTGCTGGGGGTGTCTTTGGTTACGACCATGTTATTGCTGACAATTTCCGCTTAGGCCTCGCTTTGAACGGGGGCGCTGGTAAGCTGAAGTGGTATGACAATGAAGGTGAAGATGATTTAAAGATTGACTCTCATTGGTATGGCGCCAACCTTTACGGAACTTGGACTGGAAAAAAAGTTAATGTCATAGCTAATTTGGGCTATACCCATCAGAAAGATGACGGCAAACACGACATTGAGGATCGTAATTCCCACGCACTCAATGCAGGCCTTCGTTTTGAAACCAGCTTTGTCGCGGGCGGAATTTCTTTCGTTCCTTACTACGGCGTCCGCTTCACGCATCTTTCCAATGGAGCCTTGAAGTCGGACGGTACTGATAACCTCGAACCGGGAGAAACGCCGGAGCCAAGTTCTGTGAACATGTCAGGCTCCAATATCTGGCAGTTCCCCGTTGGCGTTAACGCAGGTTTTGAGTACACCTGTGCTGCTGGCTGGAAGTCCCGCACGATGATCGGTTTGGCCGTCATTCCGACAGCCGGAAAGCGCAAGACCTATTTCAGTGGAGAGGAAGGAGGTTCCGGCAGATTTGCAAACTCTGTCACCTATCGAGGTAAAGTGGGTCTTCAGCTGACGAAGGGACAGCATTCTTTCGGATTTATGTATGGCGCAGCTGCAGGCGCACACGGCAGCTTCGGACAGAATGTCACTCTGAATTATCAGTTCATGTATTAAGGCTGAATTGCTTTGAACAAAAGGTCGGTTCGCCCGGCCTTTTGTTTTTGGCACTAAGTATGCGCACTCGCTTGATTCAAAACATCGAATATGACAAGATTTCAGTCATGTCAGATTTAGCATTTCATACCGGTGTTGAAAACCGTTTCAAATACGCTTGTTTGGCCATGCGTAAAGCGCAGCGGCTGAATGTGTCTGCGTGTGTACTCTTGGAAACGGATGATGAACTTCGTCGGTTTGATAATATGCTTTGGGCGTTCGAGCCCACCTCTTTTATTCCCCACGGCCGTCCTAATACACTGGATATGCAAAGAGGCGGCGTGGCCCTTTCCACTCATGCGGCTGATCTTCCCGATGCCGAGCTTTTAGTTCTTCTAACGCACGGCGCGCCAATTGATACAAAGGCCTTGATGGAACGTTTCCCTAAAATTATCGATATTGTCGGCAGAGACGATCCCGAATTAACGGAGGGGCGGCATCGCTATGTCGCCTACAAAAGACAAGGTATTGAGCCGACAGTTGTTAAACGCGGCTGATCGACGATTGACTTACAGAGGATCCTCGTACAAAAAGAGCTTCCACCACGCAAGCACCACTCTAAAACCTTTTTAGTATCTGCCTTTGAGTTTCATCTGCACACGACATAACTGATGAAGCCGATGGTGTTGTTGAATTAGACCTATACGCTTTTGCTTTTGATTAAAGCAAAACTTAACTTATCCTTCTAAATTTCTTATGTTGCTGGAGATAGAAGTTGAAAACCTTCAGAATACTCTAACTGAAGTAAGCAAAATGAGGCAATACAGCGTGAGTCTTTTTGGCAAGAGGTTTTTTGATATCCAGGCATTATCCTGCCTCCCCCGTATTCGAACCAGACGGGGGATTTTTTTTGATCTTTTTTCACGATTTCTACCTTTAAGTCTCAATCGCTCAAGTGAAGAAAAACTTAATTTCAAGTATGGAATTTTTTACCTTAATCGCTTCTCTTCACAATCTCATCCACAATGTGCTCATTCACAACAACGTTTCAAGGAGAAACAATGACAGACGTAAGAATTGAACGGGACTGCCTCGGTGAAATGGAGATCCCGAACGATCAGTACTACGGCATCCAAACACACCGTATGGAGAAAGTATCAGGTACAGCGAATCTTCCTGTTATTTTCTATCCGGACATGCACTACGCACTGGCACAGATTAAGAAAGCAGCTGCCATTGCCAACGGTAAGATCGGTGCTATGCCGGCCGACGTATCAAAGGCCATTGCTCAGGCCTGCGACGAAATGCTGACAGGCAAATTCAATGACCAGTTCCCGCTCGATATGTGGCAGGGCGGCGGCTACACTTGCGTCAACATGAATGTGAATGAAGTCATCGGCAACCGCGCCAATGAAATCCTGACCGGTCATAAAGGAACAGAAAAAGTTCATCCGAACACTCATGTCAATATGGGTCAGTCCACCAACGATACGATTCCTTCTGCGACTCACCTCGGTATGATCGGTCGTGTTGATGAACTCATCAAACAGTTGGACCTTTTGGCAGCTTCTTTACGTAAGAAAGAAGAAGAGTTCAAAGACGTCGTTAAAGTCGGCAGAACCTGTATTCAGGACGCTCTTCCTTTGACACTCGGCCAAGAATTCAGCGGCTACGCTTCCGTTGTTGAACGCATGGCAAGAAAAGTCAGACATCTCCGTCCCGGCTGCTTTGAAATCGTGATGGGCGGCAGCGCTGTCGGTACCGGCTTTAGCGCAGCCCCAGGCTACAAAGATGCGCTTTATGTGGAACTTAGCAAACAGTACGGCGAAGAAGTCAAACCGATGGAAAACCTTTTCGACGGTTTCCAGAATCCTGATTTCATCGTTGAAGTCTCAGGCGTCCTCAAAGAAGTGGCAATGACACTTTCCAAGATCTGCAAAGACTTCAGACTGATGGGTTCCGGCCCTCGTTCCGGCTTCATGGAAGTCAACGTTCCCGCCCTTTCTCCGGGATCCTCTATCATGCCGGGCAAGATTAACCCAACCGTTCCGGAAATGGTTATCCAGATCTCTCACCAGGTCGTCGGCAATGACATCGCCATCTCCATGGCCTATGACGAAGGCGAGCTTGACCTGAACGTTTGGGATGCAACTTTCTACAAGTGCCTATTCGAAAACTTCCAGTTAATCAACAGCGAACTTGAGATCCTGCGTGTCCACTGCGTTGACGGAATGACCGCCAACAAAGAAAGATGCGCTCAGGAAGCCAACTCCTCTATCGCTCTGAGTACGGTTGTTGCAACAGCGCTTGGCTATCCGATGGGCGTCAAGGTAGCTCATTACTGCGAACAAACCGGAAAGAACGTTCGTGAAGCTGTCGTAGAAATGGGTCTGATGACAGTCGAGGAAGCTAAGAAGCTGGTTGATCCGATGCTGATGACCAACCCGCATGCTGCAGGTCCCGTTGTTGACGCTTTCAAGAAAGAAAAGAAACTGATCTAATCTTGAAACGGTAAAGAATTTCAGCCTAACGACTTGGGTGGAGTCGTTTAGGTCGATTCTCTTTTTAGTGCAGTCGATATTGATCCCTGACCTGAACTGATTTTGGTTGACTCTGTTTTTGCTTAAAACTAATCGTAAGTTGACTCTTTGTTCTTAGAACTAAATGCAGTTGACCTTTAAGATTTT
>NZ_DBMALT010000064.1:0-10034 GCF_057870745.1 Parasutterella sp.
ATGTTGGTTGAGTCCAAAAGCGGGCTGCCCATCTTCTATCGAACCTACGATGGAAACGTTCCGGATGTACAAACTGTCAGACGAGTTATCGCTGATAACTCCCGACTAGGCATCCAAAATGTCGTCCTTGTGTCTGACCGCGGCTACAGCGGCACAAAAAATATCAATGACTGCCTGAGAAATAAAGTCGGGTTCCTGTTCAATATGAAATGCGGGATCTCCGGCAGTCTTACTCAAGAACTCATTGATGAAGAAAGGCTCAATCTGCAGGACTTAAACCGGAGGGATTGGTATACCCAGGTCTTCCAGGTGACAAAGAAAATCAATTGGATTTACGAGCCTAGTCCTGTAAAAAATCAGAAATCCACAAAAAAGACGCAGGAGAGCGAGGAGCTTTACTGGCACATCTACTTCGATCGACAAATTGCTGAGAACGCCAGACAAGGGCTGTTCGAGAGAATCGATCGCGTCCGGGAAAAGTTAGCCAACGGAAAGGCGCTCGATGAAAACGAACAAACTTTATTAGAAGAAGTGTTTGAAAAACATGAGCAAGACGATGCCGTCAGCTACAGCATCGACAATAAAAAAATGGATCAAAAGCTCCGCTACAAAGGCTACCGGGTGCTCGTGGGCGACGAAATATCCGATGCCGGAAAAGCTTGGTGCGCTTACCAGGAACGCTGGATCGTTGAAGATACATTTAAAACGCTCAAATCCCGATTGGGCTGCTCTCGAAATCGAGTCTCGGATAACGAGTCATTAACAGGTAAAACGTTTGTGCAGTTCTTAGCGACCTCTATTGCAATGATCGTCAGAACGAGACTGAGAAAATACAGTGAGGAGTGCAAAAAGAACACCGCCTTGCCGATGGTTTATGACGGAGACTGCAGAGTTCTGGACTCCTTGAACAATGTGATGCAGACCAAATTCTGCGGAGGCTATTACTTCGGAGAAATCGCAGGGAAAAGAAGGAAGTTATTTGAAGCTCTCGGGGTTCCTGTTCCTGACGCTGAGCCGGAAAAGGAACAGGATTACGAGGACGAAGAAGAAACAGAATTCTAGGGAGGCCGCCTTAAGTTCAGAGGCCGGCCTCTGCTAGATACCCTAACTTCTGCAATATTTCAGCTGAAAATGGCAGCGGAATCTCGTCAACTTTAAAAAGCAGAAATTAGCAAAGAAATGAGTAAAGCGTAAGGAAAAAGCCTGACAACTCTACGTTAATCAGGCTTTTTGAATTTTGGTGCCGTCGGTGAGACTCGAACTCACACGACTTTCGTCACCACCCCCTCAAGATGGCGTGTCTACCAATTTCACCACGACGGCTTAGCAATTAAATTTTTTGGTGCCTTCGATGAGACTCGAACTCATACGACTTTCGTCACCACCCCCTCAAGATGGCGTGTCTACCAATTCCACCACGAAGGCACTTTTTTCAACTTTTTCTTTCGTTTCCGTTTTCATCAGAACCGAAAGACGACATTCTACCTCGGAATTTGATTTTGTGCAGGCTTATCAGTGAAATCACTAGTATTAGTCGCAGGAACAGGGGGTGTGGGCTGAGCTGGAGCCTTCTGTTCAGTCGTAACAGTAGACAGAACACCGCCTGCAGCAGGAGCCTTGCGAACTTGACCGCCGAATGTCAGCGCTAATGTAGCGCAGAAAAAAATGGTGGATGCAACAGCAGTAGAACGGGAAAGGAAGTTGGCGCTTCCTGTGGCTCCGAAAAGAGAGCCGGAGGCACCGCCGCCGAAGGCTGCGCCCATGTCGGCGCCTTTACCGTGCTGAAGCAGCACTAAAACAATGATTGCAACTGCAGAAATCACCTGCAGAACAACCGCAACCGTAATCAGTAAATGCATAATAAATTGTATCCGTTTATTAAATCAGCCCTATTCCGCTGGCGGCCTGGGCAATGGCATAAAAATCCGCAGCTTTCAAAGAAGCTCCGCCGACCAATCCTCCGTCAATGTCATTGCAGGCAAAAAGCTCTGCCGCATTGGACGGCTTGACGGATCCGCCGTAAATAATTCTGAGCGCGGAAGCAGCTTGAGAATCCCGAGATTCTACACTATCCCTCAGTTCGGCGTGAACTAATTGAGCTTGCTGAGGCGTGGCGGTTTTGCCGGTTCCGATGGCCCAAACAGGCTCGTAAGCTACCGCGCCGGTAACCAAAGTTTCTGGTCCGATCGCATCGAGAACGGCATTGAGCTGTCCGATCACAACATCGCTTGTTCGTCCGTTTTCACGCTCTTCCAGCGTCTCGCCGACACAGACAATCGGACGAAGTCCGTGTTCGATGGCAATCTTGGCTTTTGCCGCAACGATTTCATTGGTCTCCCCGTGATACTGCCTTCTCTCGGAATGTCCGACAATGACCCAGGGGCATTTGACATCGGCCAGCATCCCTGCGCTCACTTCACCCGTAAAAGCGCCGGATTCATGAACGGAACAGTCCTGTGCGCCGACATTAATATCGAGTGCGCTTGTCAGAAATTTCTGCTGGAGATAGCGAATGTAGACAAAAGGCGGACACACGGCTAATTCGGTGTTCACGGGAGAAAAAGTTGTGAAGACGTTCGTCCATTGGTCAATGAAATCGACCGAGCCGTTCATCTTCCAATTGGCAATCACCAAACTTCTGCGCATCAGATAACTCCAATACTCTGTTGTAGAAACTAAATACCGAATTTTACTCGTAGTTTTACGAGTCAGTTGATTTAATCCACACCACGGACTGCTCGCCGGCGCTCTTTTTGCCGTCGTAGCCTTCCTGAGAGTTGCCGGTGCGGTTCAGCCACTTTCTCGACGATCCGGAAAGATTCCAGCCGACTTCTCTGCCCTTCGATTGAATGCGTTCTTCAAGCTTCAGACCGAAGGTTTCCGGATCATCTTTGAGTCCCGGTTTCTTGTCATACAGCTGATAGCCTTCTCGGTACTGCAGCGGAGTCAGATTCGGCATCACGACATTGGCGCCGTAAGAAATCGCAGTTTCTCGGCCCTGAGGATCCAAAACCTGCATCGCTGTCGCGGCGGCAATATTGATATTGCCCATCACCAAACGCGTGATCGCAATCATGTTCAAAGAAAGCTGGAAAAGCTTTTTGTTTTCCGTTTGGCCCAAAGACTTCAGATCCCCGCCCTCGCTCATGAGGTAGGGGCCCATGCCGATCATGTCTGCTTCAAGCTTCTGGAACAAACGAATGTCCGAACACAAATCTTCCAGGGTCTGGCCCGGGATTCCGATCATCACGCCGGTACCGACCTGATATCCGCACTCTTTAAGCCACTGCAAGCACTGGAGACGATGCTCCAGATGTTTGGACTTCTTGTGAGGAACGTTATGAAGAAAATCAAAAAGTTCGTGATTAGAGCTTTCAAAGCGTGCGAGATAACGAAGATTCTTGCGGTTGCCGCTGGCTTCCGCCCATTCTTCGTAGACTTCTTTCGTCTGATCTCCGAGACTCAAGGTAATGCCGAGACCATCCAGAAGGCTCTCTGAGACCGTCTTGCGATGAATCTCTCTTAGGCAGTCCGAGATAAAGGAAATAAACTTCGGATCGTTGCGCTCTCCGGCTTGAAGACAGATGCTTCCGTAGCCGTTTTCAGCCGCAAACATTGCCGCACCCAAGATTTCATCTTTGGTAAGCGTATAGCGGTGAACACCGTAGTTATCTTTGCGGATGCCGCAGTAACGGCAGTCAACCGTGCAGACGTTAGAGACTTCAATGAGTCCGCGGTAATAAACCTTATTGCCCATAAGCTCGGTGGTCTTCTTATAGGCAGCTTCCTGAAGCTTCTTGCAGTCTTCAGGTTCGGTCAGACCGAGCAGGAACACGATATCCTCATCGGATAAAGTTTCCTTCATCAGTACTTCATCGAGTGAGTTTCCGTTCAATTTCATTACTTTTTCTTGTCACAGTGCATCAGTGAATCGCTGCATTATGGCAAAGACATCTGAAGCAGTCATTACTAGTTTTCGCAACAAATTGAAAGACAAAACCGACGGTTTTAGCCGCCGGTTTTGTCATTAAGCTATCTCAGAATCAAAGGAAATTAGCCTTTGATGATGTCAGGATTGCCATCCTGCTGAGCAGCTTCTTCCTTCTTTTCCTTGTGTTCGGGCTTTTCAATCAAAGCCTTCATGGAAAGACGGATGCGATCCTTGTCATCGATCTCAAGAACCTTCACGCGAACGATCTGGCCTTCCTTGAGGTAGTCGCTGACCTGGTTGACGCGTTCATGCGCGATCTGGCTGATGTGCAGCAGACCGTCGCGGCCCGGCAGAACCTGAACGATAGCGCCGAAGTCGAGCAGTCTCTGAACCTTGCCTTCGTAAACCTTACCGACTTCAACAGTAGCGGCAAGTTCTTCAACACGACGGCGGGCTTCTGCACCGGCGGCTTCGTCAACGGAAGCGATGGTAACGGTACCGTCGTCTTCGATGTTGATTTGTGTACCGGTTTCTTCCGTCAGGGCACGAATCACAGCGCCGCCCTTGCCGATCACGTCACGGATCTTGTCCGGATTGATCTTGAAGGAAACCAGACGCGGAGCGTACGGAGAAAGTTCGGTCTTCGGACCTTCAACGGCTTCGTGCATCTTGCCGAGGATGTGCATACGGCCTTCCTTCGCCTGAGCCAAAGCCACCTGCATGATTTCTTTGCTGATGCCTTCAATCTTGATATCCATCTGCAGAGCAGTCACGCCGTGATCGGTACCGGCAACCTTGAAGTCCATGTCCCCGAGGTGGTCTTCGTCACCGAGAATATCGGTCAGAACGGCGAACTTATTGCCTTCCTTGATCAGGCCCATGGCAACACCGGCCACGAAGTCTTTCAGAGGAACACCGGCGTCAAGCAGAGACAAGCAGCCGCCGCAGACACTGGCCATAGAGGAGGAACCGTTGGATTCGCAGATTTCGGAAACCACACGCATGGTGTACTGGAAATCTTCTTCGTTCGGCAGAACGGCAGTTAGAGCGCGTTTAGCCAGACGGCCATGACCGATTTCGCGTCTCTTCGGAGAGCCGACGCGGCCGGTTTCACCGGTAGCAAACGGAGGCATGTTGTAGTGAAGCATGAAGCGTTCACGCTGTTCACCGGTCAGACCGTCAACGATCTGTTCGTCCTGTTTGGTGCCAAGAGTTGTGACAACAAGAGCCTGTGTTTCACCACGGGTGAAGAGCGCAGAGCCGTGAGCGCGCGGAAGAACACCGGTACGGATTTCGATCGGACGAACAGTGCGAGTGTCGCGGCCGTCGATACGTGGTTCGCCGGAAAGGATCTTGCCGCGGACGTGGGCAGCTTCCATTTCGAAGAGTATGTTTGCGACTTCGTTTTCTCCGATTTCAGCGAGTTCGCCGACTTCAACAGCAGCGTTAACTTTTTCGTTGACGTCGTCATAGATCGCGCGCAGGCATTCGTTGCGGTCCTGTTTGCTGCGATGCTCGTAAGCTTCATGAATACGGTTGCCGACGATCTGATTGATGAGCGCAACAAGCTGCTGATTGCGTTCTGCAGGAGCCCAATCCCACAGCGGTTTACCGGCTTCTTCAACGAGTTCGTCGATGGCTTCGATAACAACCTGCATTTTTTCGTGGCCGAACATCACGGCGCCGAGCATGACTTCTTCAGAGAGCTGATCGGCTTCGGATTCAACCATCAGAACGGCACGTTCCGTACCGGCAACAACGAGGTCGAGCTTGGAATCTTTCATCTGAGAAAGGTTCGGGCATAGAACATATTCGTTGTTAATGTAGCCGACGCGAGCAGCAGCGATCGGGCCGTTAAATGGCACGCCGGAAACAGCCAGAGCTGCAGATGCTGCGATCATGGAAGGAATGTCCGGATCAACTTCGGGGTTCACGGAAAGGACGTGAATAATGATCTGAACTTCATTGAAGAAGCCTTCCGGGAACAGCGGACGAATCGGACGGTCGATCAGGCGGGAAGTGAGCGTTTCTTTTTCGCTCGGACGGCCTTCACGCTTGAAGAAGCCTCCCGGAATACGGCCGGCAGCGTAAGTCTTTTCAATGTAATCAACGGTCAGAGGGAAGAAATCCTGACCCGGTTTAATTTCTTTCTTTGCAACAACAGTGGCTAATACGACAGTGTCGTCCATGTCACAGATCACGGCGCCGGAGGCCTGGCGAGCGATTTCGCCGGTTTCAAGACGGACGTTGTGATCGCCGTACTTAAAGGACTTGACTACTTTATTGAACATCGTCATGTCGTTCTTTTCCTTATGTTTGGAACTGCACATTGCGGTATCTACGACTCGGCGGTCCTCACCGCCTTACGTACATACAGCAACGCGCGTACGTTCCGGTTTAAAAAATTCTTATCTGTAAAAACAAACACAGCGGTCAACGGTAACAAAACCGCGGACCGCTGCTCATCGGTATGCCGGTAAGATTACTTACGCAGGTTGAGGGCTTCGATCAAAGCCTTGTAAGCTGCGAGGTCGCGACCCTTGAGGTAGTCAAGGAGCTTACGACGGCGGGAAACCATCTTCAAAAGACCGCGACGGCTGTGGTGGTCTTTCGGGTTAACTTTGAAGTGCTCTGTGAGTTCGTTGATACGAGCTGTCAGAAGAGCAACCTGAACCTGAGGAGATCCGGTATCACCCTTGGACTGAGCGAACTTCTCGATGATTTCAGCTTTTTGAGCAGTAGTCTGTGCCATTTTATTTTCCTTTGCCTTTCGGCGTTACGAGCGACTCCGACGGAAAATACGCCGGAGCGTGATTAAAACGAGTCGAGATTATATCTAAAAAATCCATTCTTCTCCTCGTTTTCCATCAGATCCTTAACTTTTAGTCACTGTTTTCTTCCGTGCCCTCACCCATTACGGCAGGATCATTCAATGGCGACCCCTCTCCGTCCCGATACTTTCTTATTTTTGCGGACTTTTTTAAGGACCTCGGTTTCTTTGATTTGGGTGCCGGAAGCATCTTTGCCGCAATGCCGAAGTATTGTTCAACAGCTTCGCGATCATCCGGATTATCAATCAGCCACATGGGATTGACCGCTCCGTCAAAAAGCAGCTTTTGAGGCATTTCAGGATGCAGTGCTCTCATCTCTGCATTGGTTTTGACGAGAACTTCGTTGTCACACAGAAAGCCGACCGGCTTCTCGTTCACATAGAAACAGTATTCTCCGAACATTCTCTTTATTCGAACCTCTCCTAGCGAGTTGAGCATGTCTGCAATATAGGAAGCCATTTCTGCGTCTGAAGCCATCTATATCTCCTTACAGCGACGGGCGCCGAAGCGCCCGTCTGTCAATCTACTCGTAAGTCAGCTCTTATGGAGTCGGCTCATGATCGAACTGAGGATTCTTGCGCTCTTCAACTTTAGCCAGCTTATTCAAGGCGTCTAAGTAAGCCTTAGCGGAAGCCGCCAGCACATCGGGGTCCGATCCGTTGCCGTTAACGACTCGGCCGCCAACAGACAAACGAACGGTCACTTCGCCCTGGGCTTCGGCACCCTTAGTCAGAGCGTTAATCGAGAAGAGCAGAAGTTCTGCTCCGCTCTTGGCGCAGCTTTCAATAGCCTGGAACGTCGCATCGACAGGACCGTTGCCTTCGGCACGTCCTACCCTTTGCTCTCCGTGGTCCATATAGGTCACTTCAGCTACCGGTGTCTTACCGGTTTGGCTTTCCTGCTTCAGAGAAACAAAAGAAATTTCCTGGGGCTGGATATTCTTAGCATCAAAGAGCGACTGAATATCTTCGTCAAAAATCTGAACTTTTCTATCGGCCAAATCTTTGAATCGGGCAAATGCGTCATCGATCTCGGCTTCGCTCTTTGTCGGAATGCCCAGCTCGCGCACACGCTGACGGAAAGCACTTCTGCCGGAGAGCTTGCCGAGCACCATACGATTGCTTGTCCAGCCCACATCTTCTGCGGTCATAATTTCGTAGGTTTCGCGATGCTTGATCACGCCGTCCTGATGAATGCCGGAAGCATGCGAGAAGGCATTTGAACCGACAACCGCTTTGTTCGGCTGGATGGGGAAACCGGTGACAGAAGATACGAGTTTTGAAGTCGGAACGAGCTGACGAGTGTTGATGTCAACGCCGAGCTTAAAGAAGTCATTACGGGTCTTAACCGCCATGACGACTTCTTCTAAAGCGCAGTTACCCGCTCTTTCGCCAAGACCGTTGATGGAGCACTCGATCTGACGAGCACCGCCGTGGACTACACCGGACAAGGAGTTGGCCACGGCAAGTCCGAGATCATTATGGCAGTGAACGGACCAAACGGCCTGATCGGAGTTATAGACGTGTTCACGCAAATCACGAACAAAAGCGCCGAACTCGGACGGAACTGCGTATCCGACGGTATCAGGAATATTGATCGTCGTTGCGCCTTCGCGAATCGCCGCTTCAATGATGCGGTAAAGGAATTCAGGCTGCGAGCGAGAAGCGTCTTCGCAGGAAAATTCGATGTCGTCGGTGTATTCCTTTGCGATGCGAATCGCTTCAACGGCACGGGAAATGACCTGCTCCGGCGTCATGTTGAGCTTCTTTTCCATGTGAAGGGGAGAAGTCGCAATGAACGTATGGATACGGCGTCTCGGGGCTGCGGCAATGGCCTCGCCGGCCTTTCTTACATCGGAAGGATTTGCTCGGGCAAGCGAACAAACGGTAGAGTTGCGAATCACCTTGGAAATTGCGCAGATGGATTCAAAGTCTCCGGGAGAGGCAGCAGCAAAACCGGCTTCGATCACATCAACGCCGAGAAATTCGAGCTGCTTGGCGATACGGAGTTTATCCTGCGGGCTCATGCTTGCGCCCGGGCTTTGTTCTCCGTCACGAAGGGTTGTATCGAAAATAAAAAGCTTGTCTCTTGCAGTTGTCATTGTTTTAGCCACAAAAATTGTTGAGATCTGAGCCTCACTGAAAAGCAGCGTAAACGTCTCTGCCCTACCTTTGAACAGCGACGCTTTCGAGCAAATACACTCTCCTTGTCGGAGCCTCCTGCTGCATCCCCGAAAGTGTCTGACGAATTACACCTTTTTTCGAGTGAAATCTATTTTCAATTTTAGATGGGATGAAGGCGATAAAGCTTAATTCACTTCAAATAATTAGTGGCGCTGGAATACGCAGAAGTTCTAAAAAAATTCCCGTCCGGATGTCTGCCATCTGCCAACGGGAGTTCAATTCCAACTTATTGTTGATGTTTGTCAGGCGATTGAATAGATCAATTTTTTTCCGGTAGCTTCGATTGCTTTTTCTAATGTATCAATCTTAGTTTTCTGTCTGGGATTTAAAATCCGAGTAACTTCCTGTTTGGCTATTCCTAAGCGTCTGGCGATTTGGATCGGTTTTGTCTTGGTTTCAACCATGGAATTAAGAAACAAAACCTTGACGGTTTCACTTGGAGTTAGCTCGACAGATACTTCATTCTTTTTTGCAGGTTTTGTGACAGTCGGGAAAATTTTTCCTTCATCAATGTAGTCGGAAACGCAATCGAGTAAAAGAGAGTGCATCTCTTTCACAGCCTCTTCCAAACTGTCTCCGAAAGCAAAGGCTGAAGGATTTTTACATTCCAGGATAACCTGACCGGTCTCAGAATCTCTCGATACTTCACAAGGGTAAGAAAATCTCACATGAACCTCCAATATCGTGAAAGGCGGGAATCCTCCTGCCTGCTACTTAAGTTCAAAGGCCGAGCTGCTTCAAAATTTTGCTAGAAGCATCGGAGGATACTCTTCCGCCGGATGCCTTTTGCAACCTGTTTGCTTGCCGCCGTAAGAAAGCTTCAGATGTCTTGTGCGATCCTCAACCTTCACGCCCTTGTCCTTAAGAGCTTTGATGAACTGGCCATATTTCATCCAAAACTCCTCAGTAACAACTAAATAGTAAACATTTTTTATTACTAAGTCAACTTTTATGTTTACTTAAGTTACTTGGTCAAGAAAGAGAAGACAATCGAGTAGGGTTTCGCTGAGTTCTAGCGAACACCCTCTCACACCACCGCCCGTACCGATCTGGTAGGCCAAGTCACCTTGGTTTTACGGCGGTTTCTCA
>NZ_DBMALT010000065.1:0-9791 GCF_057870745.1 Parasutterella sp.
TCACTGCAGACACCTTGGGGTTCGCTAGTCTTTCCCACTAGCGGGCAGACTCGGGACTTTCACCCTATAGAGAATGCTCATGCCGAGCACACCAAAAAGACCGCCGAAGCGGTCCGTAAAAAATGACGAAATTAATCGTTCACTTTCTGTCTTAACACGCCTTCGCTGTAAAGGCGAGCCATTTCAGAAAGCGGCAGCGGCTTGATCTTAGAAGCTTGACCTTCGCAGCCGAAAGCGATGTAGCGGGACTTGCACATTTCAACGGAAGCGGCGCGGGCTGCTTTCAGGTAGGCGCGCGGGTCGAATGCTTCGGGGTTTTCAACAAAGTACTTGCGGATAGCAGCCGTCATGGCCAAACGGATATCGGTATCGATGTTGACCTTGCGGACACCGTACTTAATAGCTTCGACGATCTCTTCAACAGGAACACCGTAGGTCGTACGGAACTGACCGCCGTATTTACGAATTTCTTCCAAGTATTCCTGAGGAACGGAAGAAGAACCGTGCATCACAAGGTGTGTATTCGGGATGCGGGCATGGATTTCTTTCACACGCTGAATCGAGAGGATGTCTCCTGTCGGCTTGCGAGTGAATTTGTAGGCGCCGTGGCTCGTGCCGATCGCGATGGCCAGAGCGTCAACCTGTGTTTCTTCCACGAACTGAGCGGCCTGATCCGGATCGGTCAGTAGCTGGTCGCGTGTCATTTCAGCGTCGGTACCGTGGCCGTCTTCTTTGTCGCCTTTCATGGTTTCCAAAGAGCCCAGGCAGCCGAGTTCGCCTTCAACGGAGACACCGACTTTGTGAGCCATGTTAACGACTTCTTTGGTGACGTTAACGTTGTAGTCGAACGTAGAGATCGTCTTGCCGTCGCTCATGAGGGATCCGTCCATCATCACGGAAGAGAATCCGAGATTGATGGCGCCTTGGCAGACCGCCGGGCTCTGACCGTGGTCCTGATGCATACAGACCGGAATATGCGGATAGGATTCAATAGCAGCCTTAATCAGGTGCTCCAGGAAAACTTCACCGGCATACTTACGAGCGCCGGCTGAAGCCTGCATGATGACAGGCGCGTTTACTTCGTCCGCAGCCTGCATAATGGCCTGAACCTGTTCAAGATTATTAACGTTGAAAGCCGGAATACCGTAGTTATTTTCTGCTGCGTGATCAAGGAGTTGACGCAACGACACGAGAGCCATGTTTTGATCTCCGAATATTAATCCAAAGGGATTCTTGACCGAATCCGTAATCTGTTAATTCTAACCAAATACGATCGGCCCCTTCAATAACAATACTGAGCTGTAGCAATATTTTGCGTTTCCGTTTTCCTTACTCAGAGAGCTCTTCCATCACTTTTAAACAAGACAAAAGTTCATCCCGAGTATGCACGCCGAACTTCTTATAGAGATTCAGCCGATGACCTTGAACCGTTCGTTCTGACAGCCCTAGGCGGTCGCCGATTTGTTTGCTGGTCAGCTCCTGGACCAAGAGTCGGACAATGCCTTTTTCTCTTTCGCTCATTTCATGGAAGATCGCTGCGATTTCCTGAGGACTTTGTCCGCTGTTTTTTACGTTCCAGCGATTCCAGCAGTTCTCCAGCACAGCATCCAGTTTTTCAGCTTCAATCGGCTTTTCCAGAAAATCAAAGGCTCCGCGTTTTAAGGTACGTACAGCGGTTTCCACATCGGCGTAACCCGTGATAATGACCACGGGAAGCTGAACGCCGTCGGAAAACAATTTTTGCTGGAGCGCCAGACCTGACATGCCCGGCATGCGGATATCCAGCAAGATGCATCCGGGAATGAGCATATTGTCTTTCTGAAGAAATTCTTCAGCTGAAAGATAGTCCACAGAACTCCAGCCAAGACATTTCAGCAAAAATGTCAGGCCGGTCCTTACGCCGACATCGTCATCAACAATTCGAATAAGAAATCTCTTTTTTATACCGGGATCGATGGTCATATTTTTATCTTCAGACGTACAGTTACTTTCAGGCCGCCTTGATCACGCGGAGCATATTGGATGACGCCGTTCATCGCCTCCAGTATGGATCTGACGACAACCAACCCTAAGCCCAGTCCTTCGGACTTTTCGCTCTTAAAGGTTTGCGTACCGAGCTTCGCGACATCTTCCTCAGAGAGCTTTCTGCCGCTGTTTTCTACCGTAAGAATCGCCGAATCCTCATCCGTTTCCAATACAACCCAAACCTCAGGACGTTCCACTTTTTGGCTCTCTTCCATTGCATTTTTCAGAAGATTCCAGAAGAGGATTTCCGTTTCTACCGGATCGCCCTCAACATCAACATTCGGCGCACACTTAACATCGACGGCGACACTGTTGTGGAATTTCATCTTCAGTGTCTGCGTAATTTCCTGAACGATACTTGTCAGATCTACTCGAGCCTCTCTTGTCACGGTCTTTCTAGAGTAGTCGCGAACTTTGTTGACGATCTGAGAAGCACGCTTTAATTCATGCTCCATCTGTCCGAGGCTAAAGTCGAGCATTTTTTCGTCCGGGACCTTCTTTTGTTTACGAAGGGCCTTCAGTCCGTCTACAAAATATTTACATGCAGCTAAAGGCTGATTCATCTCATGCGCGAACATAGAAGAGAGCTGTCCCACCAGATTGATTTTTTGCTGTGTCTCTATTTTCTCTGCAAGCTCCCTGGATTTCTCCAAAGTCCTCCTTCTGCTTGCTTCTGCTACCAAGAGTTTTGCCGTAGCGCGATCAACCAACTTCTGAGCGCGCCAGCTGTGCACCACCAGACCGAGAATTCCTAGAATGACAATAACAAACGCCGGCCAGAACTCAGTCAGCACCCGTCTTACCGACCACTCCCGAAGGTATCGGTAGGGTCCGACTTTTAAAGATCGGTACAAGTCGTCGATCGGCTTGAAGTCAGTTGCAATCGACCAAGCCTGTCCGTCTTTCTCCGGTTTCATCGACAGCAATGCGAGCGTCATCTCTCTGGCTAATTCAGGATCCACTTTATATGTGGCGGCAAATGTGTTGTTCGGATAAGCACGCGTAGAGTGAAGACATTTGATCGGTCCGGGTTTCGCTCCGATGACCTTGAGTTTATCCATCACCGAGATATTCTGAAGTTCGTACTCTTCCAGCCAGCAGGCCCTGACATAACCGACGTCGCCTTTGCCTGCAATGATGTCATTGATAATTACAGAGGCCGTTTCACCAGCAAAAATGACTTTTTTAAAGAATTTTTCGTGGTTGTAGCCGCGGTTCTCCAGTTCGGCCATACCCGTTCGATAGCCGTGAAACGCCGTCTCGTAGTTGGCCACCAGGACCTTGCCTTTCATGTCTTCAAACTTAGTGATGTCCTTCCGGTCTCTTCGCGTAAAAAAGACACCCGCCGTCCCGAAATTCGGTTTGGTTTTGGCTGCGATCACAATCGTGGCCAAGTCTCGAGCGCCGAAGGGACGCATCCGATAGAAGAAACCGGAGCTCGCGAAAAAGAAGTCGATTTTGCCTTGTTCAACGGCTTGCTCTAATTCCGAAGACTGATAAACCCTGGCTGTGACCTTTCGGGGCGCAAAAAAGTTTTGAAGGTGCTTGAGCGTCGGACCAAAGTTCATGTCCGTGCTCAGTGGCGGTGAAAAATGAATAAGTCCGATCGTTATCGGGGGCTCGGCATTCGCGGCCGCCGATAAAGAAATGAAGATGGAAAAAACAAATGCGAATAACGATCGGAACATGCTGTTGAATTAGTTTTTGTCACCGTGGCAGGAAGAGCACTTCTTCAACTGATAATTATGGTGGCAGGCGTAGCAGGGTTCAAGAGATGCACTGGTATCCTTGTATCCGGGTTTCGGAGGCATCGAATGCTGAGCATGACAGTCAATGCATTCCGTTGCGGCTTTTTCGGGACCGCCGGCATGTGGAATCCATACATGAGGGTTTACGGGACCGCTGTCAGAGGGCGCCTGAACGTTTTTCTTGATCAAGTCGTCAAAAGTCGGTCCGTGGCAAGCCAGACACTGCTCTTTTTTCATCGCTTCGGGAGCGTTCTGAGCAAATACGGCGCCGGCTAGAAACAAGGAAAGCAAAGCGGGAAAAATAACTTTTATTGTCTTCATTTTTTCTCTGCCGGCGGTTTCCCGCCGGCATCTTTCAGTTGACAGTTAGTTGGCTGCTGCGTGTTCACCGGCCCAGCGCCCCGGCATGATGGCGCGAGGCATACCGTTGCCGACATAGAGACCGCCGGCCGTTTCACCTGCGGCATACAAGCCCTTGATCGGCTTCATGTCCTGACCAAGAACCTGAGCATTGTCGTTAATGGCCAAACCGCCCGTCAGGTTGTGAACGCAGAGGACTAAGCGCACGGCATGGAAAGGACCCTGCTCGATTTTCTTCGTGAGGCTTTCAGCCGGTTTATCAAAGTCATCATCTTTCTTAGCGTCTACAAAGCCGTTGTAGCGAGCAACCGTCTGCTCTAAGTTCGGCTGATTGGTTAACTTGGCCAATTCGGCAAGCGTCGGAGCCGTGAAGGCATAACCTTCTTCACAGGTCGGAGCCTTTGTATCCCAATGGTATTTCTTAGCGGTGGCATCATCGAACACCGTCCACAGGAACTGGTCGGGCTGTGCAAGGGCTGCGTCATAGAAGGTGTAGCCGCCGAGGTTGGCTTTATCGAGCTCTTTCACAAAGCGGTCACCGGACTTGTTCGTGAAAATCACCTCAGCCCAGCGAGGACCGGAAATGCCGAGGCCAGGAGCACCGTACTTGCTGCCCTTCGGGAAGCCGTAGTGTGCTGTACCGAACTTGCGGCGAAGATGAGGCGTGTCTTCACAGCGATCACCGACATACATACCGCCGGCTCTCATACCTGCAAGGATTGCACTGCCGTCCGGAGCAACGAACGGATATCCGGTGGAGATCATGTTTTCCGTGAAGCGAGGATCGGTTAAGCGTCTGAGCTGCGGATTTGCTTTCCAGCTTCCGCCGGCGAGCACGACACCCTTGTTGGCCTTAACGTTCATGATCGAACCGTCGGGTTTTTGAACCTTAGCACCGACCACGGCCCCCTGATCGTTAACGTAGACGTCTACGACTTTATGTTCCAAGAAAATCTGGCCGCCTTTGCCGGTGAAGTATTCGTAGTAAGGCATCATGATGCCGCGTCCGGTCATGAATCCGCCTGTCGGCTGCGGTTTACGGCCGCCTTCGCCGGAGTCTTTCCACCAAATATGATGGTAGGACTCGTGATGCTGAGAGTCATATTTACCGGGTTTAGTGAATGTCGGGAGGAACTTCACGCCGTGTTCTTCCAACCAAACCTGAGTTCCGGGGCACCATTCGGAATACTTCTTGACGAGTTCCGGCGTGTTCTTGCGATATTCGTGATGTGCCGGATTGGTCAGCTTCTTATAGAGCTGCTCGGGCGAGTCTTCTACGCCGTGTTCTTTCTGCGTTCTTGTTCCGCCGCCTAAGGCGATGATGCCGCCGTTAATGATGGCGCAGCCGCCGTAGTTCTTGCCTTTTTCCATCACAAGAACTTTAGCGCCTTTGTCGAGGGCAGAAATGGCGGCGGACATGCCGGCAATTCCGGAACCGGCGACTAAGACATCGGTTGCTGCATCCCATTTAGCGGGAAGCTGGATTGTCGCAACATCGGCTGCCGATGCGCGATTAGAAATGAAGGCACCTGCTGCAGCCGCACTAGAAGCGGCTAAAAAGGAACGACGTGTTGTCATGTTTTTTCTCCTTGAGTTGTTTTTGAACTTCAAGGAAATTGTCGTTCCGGTACCTACTCGAGTAACTTGATATCAATCAAGAGAAGTTAAGATTGATCTAAGGATAATCACTAGCCCAGTCTTGATTTGTGGCCGAAACCTTTCAGAATTCCGTTTCCAATGGCATAAGCCAATTTACGCTGGAAGGCTCGCGTACGCAGCTTCTTTTCCTCTTCAGGATGCGACAAGAAGGCCGTCTCCACAAGCACGGAAGGAATATCCGGCGCCTTTAACACTGCAAAGTTTGCCTGCTCTACTTTTCCACGGTGCAGCTGATTGATTCTCGAGAGTTCGTTCAGAATTCGAGCGCCGTAAACCATACTGTCCGAAACCTGAGACGTCATGGACATATCCATCAGGATTCGAGCAATCTGCTTGTCTTTATTGCTGAGGTTAACGCCGCCGATCAAGTCGGCATCATTCTGCTTGCGGGCAAGCCAGCGGTTCGCCGTAGATACCTGACCTCTGGTATTCAACACGTAAAGAGACGATCCTCTCGCCGTCGGCTTAACCCAGGCGTCGGCGTGGATCGAAACAAAGAAGTCTGCTTTGGCCGCACGCGCCTTCTGAACTCTTCTCTGGAGCGGAACAAAGTAGTCCCCGTCTCTGGTGAGCATGGCTTTGACGCCTTCAATTTCGTTAAGTTCCTGGCGCAAAATTCGTGCAATTGCCAGCACGACGTCTTTTTCTCTTGTCCGATGTCTTCTTCCGATAGCGCCCGGGTCTTCTCCGCCGTGCCCCGGATCGATCATGATGACCAAGGTTCTGACCCTCGGAGAGCGAGTTGGTTTCGTCTTTGAAGGCTTTGTCTGTGCCAGCTGCGTTTCCGGTTTCTTTGCCGGCTTCGTCTGCGACGGCTTTGAGGTCCCTTTCGGTTCTTCATCCGGACGCATCGGAGCAAGCGAGCCATCCGCAATACCCGCCAAGATTTGGCCCAGCTGATCGACCTCTTCTCCGGAGTCAGCGCGGTTTTCCTCCATTCGCTTCTGACCTTCGGCAACCTGAGCCAAAAGGCTCTTAATCGCGTCCGGCTCAGATTCTTCCTTCTGGATGATGGCCATCAGAGGATCTTTCTGTGTCGCCGGATAGATGTCAAAAACCAAACGGTATCGGTATTGGCCGGCCGGCTTCAGCGAGAAAACCTGAGGATCGACATCGGTCTTGAAATCAATCGAGATACGAACCACATTCGGTCGGTTCTGGCCGACCCGAATTCTGGAAATATAGGGATCGTTAGGCTTAACTTTTTGAATAATCTGCTTGAGCTTATCGGTCAGAAGCAAACCGTCAATATCCACAGCCAATCTGACCGGATCGGAATTGCGCAGAACAAAGTATTTGAACTTCATCGGCGCATCATGCTCAATCGTGATGCGTGTGTATTCTTCCGCAGGCCAGGCGCGGACGTCGACCACTTGGGCTCCGTACGCCGGAGACCAGGGAACAAAGGAGAGCAAAAGAGCGCCGCCCGCTCCTTCCAAAAACGACCTGCGAGTGTTCATTATTTTTTGAGTACTTCTAAAACTTGATTGCCGAGAGCAGAATTTGCTGAAATATCACAGACGCGGCCCTCTCCCTCATTCTTAAGCGTGATGGTCAGATCCGGCTGCGGAACAAAAGGCTCTGCCTTGGACGTCCACTCGGACGCCACTACCCTTCCGGGGCCGTAGTTCTCGCGGAATCCGGCTTCTTCAAATTCGACCGGATCCTCGAAACGATAGAAGTCAAAATGATTGACCGTAAAGCCGTCGACCTTGTAGGTCTCCAATAAAGAGAAGGTAGGACTTTTTACACGGCCTTCAAATCCTAGGGCGCGCAGAGCGGATCGCATCAGGTAGGTTTTACCGGCGCCTAAATCCCCGACCAACTTGATGTTGAGTCCTTTTTCCAGGATTTCGGATTTAACGGAGTCCAAGGCTCGAGCCAGCCGAGCGCCCAGTTCTGACGTCGCTTCTTCGTCAGCGAGATGAAACTCTAAGGAATGTGCGTCTGTATTCATTCATTTCTCGAAAATTATTCTAAAGATACCACAGCCTCCGGGATTTTGATTCGACCGAGATGGTCATCTCGGGCCGTGTTTGGCCTGGTTATTCAAGAGCATTGACAGCTAAAGAACAAAGTTATGGCCTTCTCTCCTTTTCGTTTGTATTATCTCGGCTGAATTTAACGCTTCGAAGAAGCCGAAAAACGACTATTGCATCTCAGCAGCAATTCGTTTGACGTGTTTTGCGGGCGACTCTCCGAACAGGTTTCTAAACTCTCGGCTGAAATACGTGGGACTGTCATATCCGACTCGATAGCAAGCCTGAGCTGCCTCGAACTGTTCATCAATCATCAGTCTCTTGGCTTCTGTAAGACGTAAATTCCGAACAAACTGACTCGGCGTGCTTCCGACGATCTCTCTGAATCTCCGGTAATAAGAGGCGGTGGACATTCCGACTTTTTCTGCCACGGACGAATGATCGATCGGCTGACTGAAATGCGCAGAGAGCCAATCCACAGCTCTCCTTATTTTATTCTCCGCAGTTCCTGGGACGTAAAGCTGAGAAAAAGCTATCCCCAACGGACTCGTTAGAACTCTAAGGTAGATCTCGCGTTTGACGATGTCACTAAAGAGCGCCGCGTGTTCAGGATGGAGCGCCAACTCGGAAAGTCTCAGGAAAGCATCCAGCAATCCTTCATCCGCCTCATACAAAGAAAAGATCTTTGAATTTCCCGTCTCGCTGCCAATCGCCTCTTTCTCCGACAGAAAGGCAATTGCCTGGTCGCACAGCTTTGGCTCAATCGTCAGGCTGATTGCGAGGAAAGGATTGGTTTCGGAAGCGTCCACTGCCTCGAATGAATCCGGCATAAAACTTCCGGTCAGCAGGCATGCACCGGTACCGTACAAAAATTCTTCATCTCCAACCAGAGCCTTCTTAGATCCGTTAACAACGAGGGAAAAAGAAGGCTTAGAAATCAAGCAACCAAACTTTCTGTCACTCTCTCGACGAATGAATCTGACGGAATCCAAAGTTTCAGGAACTATCTGAGGATCCGAAGTGATCTTCTCCAGATTTTCTGCTAAGGATTGAATAAGTAATGTTCTGTCGATCATTAATTGAGAATTTAGGGCAATTTATAGAGATTTTAAGTTTATTCCAAAAGTTAATTCCTATGTAATATTTCATACATAAATTCAAGGAACAATCCAATGATTCGAAGAACTTTTATGGGAATAAGCCTGATGTCAATTCTCAATATTGGAAATACAACAGAAGTAGGTAAAGAAAATAAGGCAAGGAAGGCCTTAATTATCTATTTTTCCAGAAACGGAATGAACTACTGGCACGGCGACACCAAAAATCTTGCCGTCGGCAATACTGCCCGCATGGCAAAGGTCATTCAGGAAGCGACCGGAGCTGATGTTTGGGAAATCCAGCCAGTTCACAACTACCCGTTCGATTATCGGCAGACCACCGCTGAAGCACAAAAAGAACAGGAAGCCGACGCCAGACCGGAATTCAAACTTCCGATGCCTGATCTTGCTCAATACGACTTGATTTTCTTCGGTCATCCGATTTGGTGGTCGGAGATGCCGATGGTCGCTAGAACCTTCCTAGACAAGGCAAACCTCAGAGGAAAGAAGATCGCTCACTTCTGCACGCATGAAGGAAGCGGGTTCGGCGGCTCAGAAACGGACTTAAAAGCTCGACAACCGCAAGCCGTCTACCTTCCGTCTCTCGCTATCGCAGGAACTCATGTAGATAGTTCAACCAAAACTATTCAGAACTGGGCAAAGAAAATGATTAAGGAAGGAGATCGCAAATGAAAAACGTTTTAGTACTTACCGGCGCCGGACAGATCGGTTTAGCGATCGTGAGAAGAATCGGTTCAGGAATGAAAATCGTCGTATCCGACAAAAACGCTGCGAATGCCGCCTCCGCCGCCCTGCTCCTCAATAATGCAGGTTTTGATGCCGTCGGACAGAGGTGCGATATCTCATCAAAAGAATCCGTTGCCGAGTTAATCAAGTTTTCCAAAGAACTCGGACCGATTACT
>NZ_DBMALT010000066.1:0-9416 GCF_057870745.1 Parasutterella sp.
GGAACCTCGCGATTCAGACCTTGCCTTTGGCTATGTGCTTGGCGCCACCGCCCGCACTTCGGGACTTTCACCCTGTAGAGTTCGCTCATGCCGAGCGCACACAAAAAGGGCTTTGGCAATTACAACCTTGCCAAAGCCGGGGAGGATTTAGAAATTTTTATGAAGGGTTTCTTTTCTTACTGTTTTTGCTTTGCTCCCTTCCATCGAGCGATGACTTCAGCCATTTTCTCGGGGTTAACCAAAAGTGCCGGATCCAAAAGCATATCTGCTTCTTCCTTGGTCATGATTCCCATCTCAAGAACGGCATCGGCAACAGCTAAATTGTGTTCCTGTGCATACTTCGCAACTTTGACGCCTTCAGGGTAGCCTAGCGTAGCTGCAACGACGGTGGACAAAGCAATGGTTTCTTTCGCTTCTTTTGCACAGCGGTCACGATTTGCTGTAATACCATTGATACATTTGTCAATAAAGAGCGGAATCACTTTCGTCAGCAAATCGAAGGACTCAAAAAGATTCTTGTAAAGTGTAGGAGCCCAGACACTGATCTCTAACTCACCCTGTTCAAAGGCCATGGAAATAACGACATCATTACCGCAGGTTTGCTGAGCGACTTGACTGACGAGTTCAGGGAGGATCGGGTTGATCTTTCCGGGCATGATGGAAGATCCCGGAGAAAGAGAGGGCAGAGTAATTTCTCCGAACCCAGCTCTCGGACCGGAACTCATAATTCTCAGGTCTTTTGCGATTTTTGAAATACCGCAGGCTGCCTGCTTCACGGCTGCAGATACTTTTACGCAGAAGTCATCGTTTTGCATACCGTCAAAAAGGTCGGCCGTGCTTTTAACGTCTTCACCGAGCTGAACGGAGAGATGTTTATAGAAAGCTTCCTGATACCCTGGAGCTGCACCCAAGCCCGTTCCGACCGCTGTAGCACCGACCAGCAGATAGAAGCACTCTGCTCTTAAACTGCGGATGTTTTCTGCCTGACGGCGGCAAAATTCGGCGTAGCCTCCGAATTCTTGCCCAAGCGTTAAGGGAACGGCATCCTGAAGGCACGTTCTGCCAACCTTGATGACATCGGCAAATTCAATAGCTTTCTTTGCAAAAGCGTCTGCAAGCTTGTCGAGTTCCGGTGCTAATTTATCCAATGCCGGATAAATGCAAAGGTGTTCTGCACTCGTAACAATATCATTAGTTGACTGTCCCATATTGACATGGGTATTGGGATGAACTTCATCTTGTCCTTTATGACCGGTCAGATGTTCGTTCGCAAGGTTGCCGATCACCTCATTTACGTTCATATTGACGCAGGTGTAACCGCCGCCTTGGAACATATCCAGCGGAAATTGGTCATCATATTTGCCGGTAAGTACTTTGTCGCAAGCCCAAGCAATGGCTTCGGCTCTTCTTTCATCTAAGGCACCGATCTCTTTGTTTGCTAAGGCAGCGGCTTTTTTCATCTGCACTAAAGCTCTGTGGAGGTAGGGATATTTAATAACCTTCTCACCTAGAATGCCCGATACTCCCATGACGCGAAGGGTCTGGATTCCGTAGTAAACGTCATCCGGGACTTCCATTTGGCCTAAACAGTCTTTCTCAATACGGCTCATAACTTTCCTTTAGAAATTTGAGGTTAACGTTTTATCTTTCTATGAACATTCTCCGATAAAACGGTTAACATCGTTAAGTAGATAAGTGATTTTTAACGATGACGATTTGATTTCCTTATAAGAGCTTCGCCAGACGTTCAATATGCTTGAGCAGAAGGTAGTTACTCACGGAAATTCCGATTGGAGTCTGGAATGCGAAATTTTTCTCTCGAATTAAATCAGCTGAAAGTGTTCATGGAAGTTGCAAAGGATTGCAATATGACACGAGCCGCACAAAAGCTCGGCCTTACTCAGCCGGCAATTTCGACTGCCATTAAAAAAATAGAGAATGGTCTGGGAATTGAACTTTTTGATCGGGCCTCTCGTCCGATGAGACTTACTGCAGCCGGACACGTTCTTTTTAAACGAGGTAATGGCGCTATTGAACTCATCGAAACCATCCTTGCGGATATGTACAGGACAGCCAATGGAAAAAATCCCGATATCAGGCTCGGTTGCTCTGAGGCCATTATGAATATTTTCGGGGGTGAATTAGTTTCTCTTTTGGCTTCCAAACCCGGCAGACTAACGCTATCCAGCGGAACCTCTCTTGAAGTTTCCGATAAATTAAGAAACAAAGAAATTGACATCTCTTTGTCCACTGATCCTTTAACAAAGGACGACGGAGTTCAGAATATTCAGCTTCTTGAGGATGAGTTTCTTTTGGTTATCCCGAAAGAAATCCACGACAAAATTCGGCCGAAGTCAATTTCCGACTTAAATGAATTTTTAGAGAAAACGCCATATGTAAGAGCGGGAAAAACTACGATGGATTACTTTCAGACAGAAAGGCTTCTTCGTACGCTCAACTTTCAGAAGTTCGATTCGATCGAGATCGATTCGTGCCTCGCTATGGCAATAGTCGTCGCGGAAGGCAACGGCTGGGCCATTTTGCCTACTTTCTCTTTACTCCAGGCAAGCTATTTTCTGCCTCAGCTTTCTTTTCTCTCTTTTAAAGGAAAAAATGCTGAACGACGATTCTATATTTCTTATGAAGATACAGTATTTGAACCGACGGCAGAGAACATTTCTTCAAGCCTAAAAACATACCTTCATGAAAAGGTAATACCGATGGTTCGTGAACTCAAACCCGGACTCGAGAAGTTCATTAAGGCTTAATCCGACAGAAAGCAGCGCCTGATTAAGCCTTACGGAATTATTTGAAAGACTTTCGATAAATTTCAGCGCAGTCTTCAATTGTTAAGAGCGTCGGATCGCATTCAAAAACCGGCGCTAGAGATTCTCTGACTTCTTTTGCCATTGCAGGAAGCTCTTCGGCTTTGATTCCGAATTCACTCATTGTTAAATTGGAGACTCCGCAGTCTTCTAATAATTTATCGAGCGCAGAAAGAAAATCCTGAGGTTCGGAGGCATTTTTATTCCCGAGAGCGCGAGCCATGTCAATGAATTTTTGGCGGCAAAGGCCTTTGTCGATAAAAAAGCCGAAATAGGCACGAGATATAAGGATCAGTCCGGCACCGTGGGGCAAGTTCGGATGATATGCACTCAAGATATGTTCCAAAGAATGCTGACTGAGGAGTTTTCCTGTGGACATCACAAAGCCACCGAGCGTATTGGCGAAGGCCACATTTTCACGAGCTTCTAAGTCGTTTCCTTCTATAACGGCTCGCGCCAGATAGGCTCCGATCTTTTCGATGCCCGTGATGGAAAACATCTCGTTAAAGTAATTTGCCTTCTTCGAAAGATAGCCTTCTGCTAGATGGAAGAAGGTATCAAGGCCTTGATAAGCAGTTAAACGAGGAGGCACGGAACGCATTAATTCCGGGTCTACAACAGAGAGAACGGGGAAGAGACTTTGGAAGCCGATGCCCAATTTTTCGTGTGTGATCGGATTTGTGACCATACCACTGTTGTCTGCTTCGGAACCGGTTCCGGCTGTGGTGGAAATACATACGACAGGAAGAGGCTGATTCGTCGGCAGCTTTCTTCCGCCGGAGCCTTTCTGGCAATAATCCCAAATGTTTCCAGGATTGGTCGCCGCCAGAGCGATAAGTTTAGCCGAGTCCATAGGGGAGCCGCCTCCGAAACCGATAATAAAGTCGCAGGCAGAGTCCTTCGCGGTTTTAGCTGCGTCCATGATGCTGTCAGTAGTCGGATTCGGGGTAATACCGTCAAAAACTTCATACTCTTTGCCGGCTAAGGAGAGTTGATTTTCCAACTCCGCGAGATATCCGCTGTTCCGAATGGATTTACCGTTAGTTATCACAATGAGAGCTTTCTTTCCCGGCAGATTGTATTTATGAAGTTCTTTAAAACAACCGGTGCCGAAGACAAACTCGGTAGGGATGCAGAATGAAAACATAGCTGACCTTTGAATAAAAGGGGCAGAAAGGATTAACCTTGCCGCCCCGAAAATGAACAAATACCTATTTAGGCAAGAAGCGCTTGAATTTTAGCTTCGGTTTTTTGTTTGGCTCCTTCTAATTGAGCTCTGCGCTGAGTTACTACTGAGATGTTTTCTTCCAAACGTGCCATAAGTTCATCGAGTTGGCGGAGGACCTCCTCAGGTGCTGAGCCGCCTAAAGAGTCCTTTGAGTTGGCGTTTTTGACCGGATCAAGGCCAAGCTGAATTTCTTCATTGGTCACCTTGGTCTCAATGTTAAACAACTGCTTAGCAATCGGTGCGATAACATCCACGTCAATCTCACTGGCTTTCTTTCCATGTGTGAGCATGAAGTCAACGACGTGCGCAACAATATCATGAGCGGTACGGAAAGAGATATGGTCTGCGCGAACCAGAGTATTGGCAAGTTCAGCCATAGTGCAGAAGTTATTTGATGCGGTCTCAACCATCAATTCTTTATTGAGCTTAATTCCGCGGAAAGTTATGTTCAGAAGCTCTATGCAGGCTTTCATTTCATCGAATGCATTCCAGAGGAAAGTCGGGCCTTCTCCGCTGCTTTCGTTATTGTGAGTATACGGGGTGTTTTTCATAACAGCCCAAGCGCCGACACAAAGACCTTCGATGTTGGCAGATTTCCCCTTAATGTGTTCCAACGTCCAGGGATTCTTTTTCTGCGGCATGATGGAGGAGCAGACGGCGACTTCATCCGCAACTTCGACGTATCCGTAATCAGGTGTTGCCCAAACGTATAAATCCTGACAGAGGCGGGTAAAGGTGCTGGCGGCAATTCCGAAGGCAGACAGAATTTCCAAAATGTAATCTCTAGAGCCGACGGCATCAATGGAGTTGCCTAAAGGTGCATTAAAACCGAGAAGTTCAGAAGTGAACTGGCGATCGATCTTCCATGTGGTTGAGCCCATGGAGCCGCCGCCCAGCGGGCAAAGGTTCAGCTGTTCCCAAGCATTTTGGATTCGCTGATAGTCACGGTCCATTCCATAAAGAATAGCTGCGCAATACTGAGCAAAGGTGATGGGTTCGGACGGCTGAAGGTGAGTATAACCGGCCATAACGGCGTCTGTATTATTCCTCGCCACCTGCTGAATCGTCTTGCGCATTTCGTTGTAAAGTTCACATACTTCCAAATAGAACTTACGAACATCCATCCTAACAACGGTAGCGTATAAATCATTGCGGGAGCGGGCAGTGTGCTGCTGACCGCCGACTTCAATGCCAACCTTGGAAATCAAGTAGTTTTCAAGGTTGAAATACATCTCTTCGAGTTCTGGACGAAGTGCAAAGGAAGGTTTGCTTCCCATAGCAGTCATCTCTTCAGCGACTTCAAGAATCTTTTTAGCGACTTCCTTTTTGATAATACCTTGTTTTTCAAGCATTAAAACGTGAGCTTTGTTGCATTCGACATAATTTTGGAAGGAGCGCTCAGCCTCAGCGTCAGAGATGCTCGGATTGATGATGTATTTAATGACCTCTTTTGCAGGGGGCTGTTTAATTTTTCCGCGATTATTACCTTGAATCATTTTTACCTCTTGGGAGTTGATGAAATTATGTTTCTATTTTGGGTTAGGAAATTCAAAAACGAAATCAGTATTAACAAACTTTATTCAGAAGTATTAAAAAACGATAAGCTGAGTGAGTCCGAACCGTTTCAGATCCTTCTGCGTTTTCGGTTGCTCGGAAAAGAAAAACCTGACCTTCGCCATAATTCAAATTCTGTTAATTAGAGCAACTCTTCCAATATCTGAGCTTTTCGATCGAAGTTTTCAAGCTGCATGTAGTATTCACAGCAGTCCATCAGGGCGCTTTGGGAAACCATGCCGCAAATGTCTGTTCCGATGATGGATAAGCCGTAACGCTTAGCTTCAGAGCGCACCATTTCGATAATTCGGTAAAGCGGTACGATCTGCGGATTGATCATGCAGCTGACCTGGCAGATGTTTCTGTCCTCCAGATAAACGCCGATTGCCCGGGCCTCTGCATAGCCGCCTTTGGCTTCCCGGAAAGATTGTGCAATTTTTTTAGCTATAGCGACATCCGAAGTATTTAACGAAATATTGAAGGCGACCATGGGATTGCGAACGCCGAGCGGCATGGCTCCGGCCGTCGGGTGCATCTTTGCCTCACCGTAATCAGGCGCCCATTCCGGTTTGTCAATTAACTCCAACAAACCTTCATATTCCGGGCGGCGGATATTCTGTAACTTCACTCGTTCCGGTCTTTTAGCCGCTTTTTCATAAAGATAGACCGGGACCTGAAGTTCTTTGGCAACACGTTCGCCTAGGCGATTGCAAAGATCAACGCATTCTTTGGCCGTCATATCTTCCAGAGGAATAAACGGAGAAGCATCTACAGCTCCGATACGAGGATGTTCTCCTTTATGGTGATTCATGTCGATCAGCTCGACTGCTTTTTGGCACATGCGGAAGCCTGCTTCCAATACAGCTTCGGGATCGCCTACAACCGTATGGACACAACGGTTATAGGAAGGCTCAACATTGACATTGATAAGTTTGGCACCGGGGACGCTTTGAGCAGCTTCACTTATTTGATCGATAACTTCCTGACGGCGTCCTTCAGAAAAGTTGGGTATAAATTCCACAAGCTTTGTCATGGCTTTTTCTCCAAAGAATTTATTGATTGAGTAATTGGTAACCAATCTCCGTTATTTCTTTTTCCTGCTCATTGGTCAAAGTCTCCAGGCGCAGAACTTCTTCTAAAGTGGTTCGAACGAACTCGGGATCATGGATTGAACGCAGATTAATGCGTACATTAAGTAGCGCTCCGATAGCTGCTGTTCTAGCGGCCAGAGCGCTCACCATTGCATCGGTTGCCGCGTTTTTATTTCCTCGTTCAAGCATGAGACGCGAAAATTTAAAAATCCTGACAGACTGTCCGGCCACTTTCAAAGGGACGAGGGAGGCAGTTTTTAAGGCTTGGGACATAGCGGTTTTCCTCAGCGCTTTTTCTTCCTCGGTATTCTTAGGCATTTTTAAGGCCGTCATAAAGCCGTTAAAGCTTTCTGAATCTTCATCAATCGCTTTCAGGAGTATGGTGCGAATTTCTTCGAGCTCAGCTAAGGCTTCCCTGATTGATTCTTGAGCATCTTCGCAGCCGCGGCATCCAAGAGTCAAATTTCCGACCATTTCCGCGAGTGCTGCTGCCAATGAGCCGCACAGTGCAGAGACACTGCCCCCGCCCGGGGCAGGTGCGTCCGAAGCAGTCAAAGCACAGAACTCATCAACAGGCATAGAACTTAATCGCATATGAGAACTTCCTTTAGGGAAAGCAGCCGCGGCAATGACACAAGGGCCATGTAAAGCGGCTTTAATACTAAAAACCGTTGCTTCATTTATATCGTTGAAAACAATAAAATCACCTGCGGGCACTTCTACGGAAAAATCTCTGCTGAGGATTTCGGCATCCTCAACCGCATAGAAGCCAATGATTCCCGATTTTTCTATCTTGATGGATTCATTTTGCAGAAGCGGTTTCAGCCTTCCGGTCCAGTTTTCCGAATAAAGAAGATTAAAGTCAACAGCTTTCCCGATGTGATGTGTGTTCCAGCTGCCGTCAAAAATGTCAACATCAAACGGATTGAGCAATACTTCGTGATGACCTTCATGAAACATGTGCATCGAACCTCTTAAAGGCAGGATGTGACGTGTGAAGCCGGTAAAGTCAGAGTAGGGAGCCCCGTCAACACGACAGTCCGCTGAGGAAATCCTAATTTGAAAGTCTTTCTTCTCCCAACAGGAAGAAGGAGGAAAAAGAAAGATTTCAGACGTTGTTCCTCCGGACCATCGATGGACAATAAAATCTTCTCTTTTGATGATTTGATATTGCATTCAGAACTCTCAGGTTTGAATCTTTAATCAAATAGTTAAGTCGAATCGCAAAACTTTAAATAGATCACATTCCGCCGGCGCTGCTTTCAGCTTCACTGACGACAGGTTCGTTTAGTGAGTTAAACAACATCAACGTATAAACTACACCGCTCACGAGCAGTACCATTCCAATAAAAAGGGTTGCGGTAGGAAAGGCTCGGGCGTAAACACATCCCCAGGTAACAGAGAAAATGGTTTCAAAGACCAGCATAGGTCCTGCAACGGCGGTCGGTACTTTCTGACTCATAGCATTCCATAAGGCAGTTGCGCCGAAAGAGCAAACCACACCGGCAAAGAGGGACCATCCGATAAAGGCGAAAGGAGAAGGACCGAATAATTCCTTGAGATCTCCTGAAAACAGCCAAAGAGCAACGTATAGAACGATTCCGAACGGAAGCAGCAGACTGCATTGCATACTGGTAAAGAAGACAGGACTGATTTTAGGATGGTCAAGCAGCCAGTCTGCATTGCGAATCGGATACCAGGTCCACATCGCTGTCGAGAGTACGGAGTAAATCACGCCGATAAGAAAATTGGGGTTTGACTTATAGTCTTCCAGGACATTGATGAGGCCCTCGAAATTGGCCAAAATCAGTCCGATGAAAATGACAGACAGCGGGAGGATGAGTTTTGAAAGCGGCAAGTACTTTTTCCCCTTCCGCTTGTCTCTTTCATTCGCAATTAGAGCAACTAAAACCGGAATTAAACCGAAAAAAGTAGCTGCTAAGGCCACACCAGCATACTGCACCGCGGAAAACAGACACCAAGGCTGAATCAGATTGCCTATTAAGGTGAGCCAGAAAGCTGTATTCCAATCTTTCAGATTTACCTGTTTTAAATACTGCTTCTGCAGGGCTAAACCCGCAAGAGCGGTAACGCCCATTACAATACCCCTGGCTACCGAAATATAAGTTGTGGGATAGTCAGGAAGCAGAAGGGGTAAGAGATATGTAAAGCCCCACAGCACACAAGCAGCAAGACCAAAAGAAATACCTATGAGCATATTTTTATCCAATATTAGAGCGGACTATAGCCAAAGCATATTTCTTTGAAAACCTCAATTAACAACTCTAATGGCCAGATATAAATCTGATTTATACGAAGAATTTTCCGAAGAATTTAGCGTTAAAGATCATCATGGGGTTATTATTTCTCACTGAATATCTTTGGAATGTTAATAATGAACAGAGAAGGAAACCTTGACTTAACCTCGTTGAGGATATTCATCGAAACCGCAAAAGACTGCAACATGACGAGGGCCGCTGCTGCTCTTGGCATCAGTCAACCTGCGGTTTCTGCTGCGATCAAGAAAATTGAAAATTCATTAGGTTCTCCGGTATTTGACCGAGATAGGAGGCCGATTCAGTTAACAACGGCCGGACGGCTACTTTGGAATCGATCCTTGTCTTGTACTGAAATAAGTTGACTCCTAAAGGAGTCAGGAATGGAAAATAAGGCAAAGATTGATCCTAAAAGATTTGGAATCTTAAAGGCTTATCAAAA
>NZ_DBMALT010000067.1:0-9040 GCF_057870745.1 Parasutterella sp.
ATGAACCAGAAGTCGAACCGTTATTAGGTACGGATATTGAAATTTAACGAGGATGCCGGAGCCGAACTCCGGCTAGATCACTGAAAAACGCAAAATCTCAGCTGAAAATAATGTTGGCAGCTCGTTTCGCGAGATTTCCTGCGGCAGAAATGAAAAAATCCCGCAACTGCGAGATTCTTCAAGAAATATTCTTTTAATTTTGGTGGCGCGCCAGGCAGGAATCGAACCCACGACCCCCTGGTTCGTAGCCAGGTACTCTATCCAGCTGAGCTACTGGCGCAACCGAGGAAGCGAACTATAGCAAAATAAAATTTCCTGTGCAAGTTGGGCCGAGGAAATTTCTGAAAATTTCACTGTTAGAAATTGTAAAAATCTTATCGCTTAATTCCTAACTTTCTGAGAATAAAGGAAGATCCTTTTTTGATCCAGTTGATTTTTTCTGTGAGAACAACTGGTTTCTCAATGTAACTAATGTGGTTCGTATTCAGCCAGACGTCTAAGAGGCGCTCGGATAAAAAGCCAAAGACCCGCGCATCATTTACAGAATAGGAAGAAATATCCAAACGCTTTTCTACTTCAAATAGAACGTCGAAAAGCCAATCACAATACTGATTGAAAAAGTCTCTTCTCATTACAAACATATTCAGTATGTGTGTTTTCTTACCGCTCATCAGTTTTTCGAAGGCCGGAAGATATTCGGAATATTTGTCTGCAAGGACAGCTCTTAACGTTTCGATATCTTCACGATGATGGGCGTGAACGTACTGAGATTCAACAGTTTCAATAAAGTAGTTTCGCTTCGGAGGCAGGATCACAGGACTTTCTTTCAGAAACTCGGTCCAATCGGAAAGAGAAAAGATGTCCTCTAGCGGATCGGAAGTTTTCTTGATCCCGAAGTAACGCCGGTAATGCGTCAAGCCGATGGCGGTGACGGTTTCCGGTAAGTTGTGCCTAGCCCAGTAGAGGGCAGTCAACTCGCAGTAGTTGGAATTTTTTTGAGAAATATTGACGCCTTCGTTATCCCTCACTCCGCCAAGATGAAGATCGGCCCGTTTTTGTGCACCAACCTCGATTGGAAGATAAGGATCTTCATGCGGAAGACGATATGGCCGATGGCAAGCAACAAGAATCTTTAACACTGTTATTTAGAGGAGAAGCCGAGGAGGGAAGCGTCGATTTCAACCTTGTCAACGCCGACAGAAACTAGAAATTTTAAATCTCGGGGCCGCTTAATTCAATAGTAAGTCAACCGATGTAAGGAAAAAGGGCCAAATCTAGAATTTTTCTCAATGACGGTTAAGCCAATACCTGGCTTCAACCTCTAATCAAGGAGAATAAACATATGTCCAAATCTGTCGTAACATCTCGCCGTTCTTTTATTAAGGGCGCAGTAGCTGGTGCAGTTTCTGCCGGAGTTGCTCCCGTAATGGCAGCACCTGCCCCGCAGAATGGTCTTCCCGCCAAGTGGGACGGGGAAGCTGATGTTGTGATCGTCGGTTTCGGCGGCGCCGGTGCAACAACCGGTATCGTTGCAGCACAGAACGGAGCAAAAGTTATCATTCTGGAAAAGAATCCTCAGAATCATCACTACAGCAACACCCGTATGTCCGGTGGTATTTTCCACTGCCCGTTCAAAGACGGTGATCCGAAAGCATTGAAGGATTATGCTCAGGCCATGTTCTCCGGCGAAAACATCGACTGGAAAGAAGAAGGCGAAATTCCTGAATATTCTGAAGGTTTGGCTCAGCTGTGGGCAGACCTTTCTCCGACTAACTTGGAATTTCTGCAGAGCCTGGACCCGGCTTTCATCGGCGGCAGCCAGCCCGGCTTCAATAAAGCATCCTTCCCGAACTTCCCGGGCGCTAAAGAATGCAAATACAACGCCTATCGTGCTACTTATCAAAAACGCATGAAGAACTTCAACCAGAAATCGGTTGACAGTCCGAAGGAAGAAACCAGTTCCGGTGAAGCTTTCTGGCGCTGCCTCGAAGAAGGGGTCAAGAAGCAGGGCGAGAATATCAAGGTTTACTATGAAACTCCTGCAAGCAGCCTCCTTAAGAATGCCAAAGGAGAGGTTGTCGGAGTCGTCGCCACTCAGAACGGCAAGCCGGTTTATTTCCGCGGTAAGAAAGCAGTTGTTCTTTGCTCCGGCGGTTATGAATACAACAAACCGATGCGTCAGGCCTTCTTGGAAGGCCCCGGTATAGACGGATGGGCTTTCTACGGTACGACCTCCAACACCGGCGACGGTATTGCTATGGGTATGGCTGCAGGTGCCGGTTTGCAGAAAGTAGGTAAGTCTGCTGCCCGCGTTATCGTTCCCGCCCAGACACGTTATAACGGAATGCGCATTGGCTCTATCACACCGGCTGTCGGTTCTGCCAACTCTATCGTGGTTGATAACTACGGTAACCGCTACGAAGCAGAAACCAAGGTTACGGATAATCCCAGCCGTTATTTCTTCTATAAAGCCGCTGTGACGTTCGATATTTCTTCTCTGAGCTATCCGAGAACTCCGTCCTGGATGATCTTTGATGAAAAACTTCGTACAAGCAAACCTCTGGTCGGCCTCGGTATTTCTACAGTTGGCTACGGCTTTATCGATTGGGACGAAAAGAACGAAAAACCCATTGCTTCCGGTTTGATCCTCAAGGCAGACTCCATTGAAGAACTTGCCAACAAGATTAAACAGCATCCGGAAAATAAGGGCCGCATGGTTCCGGCAAATCTGGTTGAACAGGTCACTCGCTTCAATAAATTCTGCGATGACAAGAAGGACGCTGACTTCGGCCGCAGACCCGCTACATTAGGCAAGATCGAACAGGGTCCGTTCTATGCAATGCCGTTGGTTGCCGGCGGCCCGAATACTAAGGGCGGCTTGCTGGCAGACGCAGACAGACGAGTTCTTGCTTGGGACGGCACTCCGATTCCTCGCCTCTATAGCGTCGGTGAAATCGCTTCTGCACTTAAGTTCGTTTATCAGGGCGGCGGAAACTTGACCGAATGCTTAGTCTACGGTCGTCATGTAGGTAAGAATGTCGCCGGTCTTCCCGATACGACACTTTAATAAATCCTGAATCGGCAGGGGCTCGTCCCCTGCCTCTTCGGAGATAACAATGAAAAAAATATTGGCTTTACTTCTTCTTTCTTTCCTAGCCGGATCGACTGCTTTTGCTGCAGACGGCGGACCTTATCTAGCTGACAGACACGTTGCCAGAGGTATGAAATGCGCAGATTGTCATACTCCTGATAACAAACTTAAAACCAGCGGCGATTTGGATATTTGCGCCTCTTGCCACGGTGATTACCAAGCCATGATTAAAAAGACAGACGGCAGATATGAGGTAAATCCTCACGGCCAGCATGAGGGAGCGCTTCCTTGCTCTGAATGCCATAAAGGCCATAAGCAAGGCGTGAACTACTGCGGCGGCTGCCACAACTTTGTCTACAAAGTGCCTTAAACCGTTTTTCCTTCTCTAGTAACTTATCCCTCCTTGCTGCTCCGTCGGTCCTTAGATTGACGGGGCTCTTTTTATCTGGAAGAAGAAAAATAATTCAGGTCAGCTTGACAGTAGATGTCTTATAGGTTCGTATCTTAATTTAACCGCATGATCAATACTGTCTCCAAGGAATAAGAAGGAGACAGATTATGGATATCAACCGGTCAAGATATATTGAGATCGCCCGAACACAGGACTTGGGCAGCGCCGAGGTGGCGAGATTGATTCGAACCGAGACCCGTCGCAAAGTCAACATCTCCGAAGTTAAACGGCGCCTTTCCGTTTCGAATCCCGAGGCAGTACAAAGTCGACAGGCTAATTCATTGGATGTTATTAATCTTTGCGAAGATAAAGCAGATGAAGAGTCGAGGCTGAGCATTTCAGCCGAGGGTATGACCTTCGAATTCAAGACGCAGCGTCCGGAAGAATCAGTCATCTTCATCCTGTCTCGTATGAGAGGAGACGTCATATGAATATCCGCTTCAGCGGCGTGCACGTGACGCCGGTAATTTCTCCTACTGATTTAAGAGGAGGCTTTCATCGGCTCTGTACCGCTGCCCAAGATCAGCTCGGCATCAACTTGAGCAGCGGTAAGGAGGCCGTCGTCTTTCTCTCAAAGACGAGGAAGATCTGCAAGATCGTCACCACGGACGAGAAAGGCACGATGCTCCTAACACGCACTTTGCACAACGGACGCTTTGAGGAACTCATGGTTCGAGTCGGTCAGCAATCCAAGTGCTCCTTGACTTTATCCGATTTAGAGCGATTTCTTAACGGGGAGCGGCTTTATACCAAAAGCGATACTTTCTGGTAGTCCGGAGCTCCAATAACGCCATGCAGGCTCTTCTGAGGGCCTCCACGGCGTTATTTTTATGTCTGCAGCATTATTTATCATTTATAATCAAATGATTAATTATTTTTAAAGATAAAATATAATATAATTTACCCAATAGATAATAATCGGGTGTGATAAAAATGCCGACCTCAACTCACTCTCCAATGAAGAACTGATTAAGCTGCTTACCCAGAAAGAAGAACAGCTTCGAATAGCCGAGGATTTGGCAGAGAAACGCGAGCGCTCCAATATAAAGTTCGCTCACGGCGTTACATCGCTGGCGCTTCTCCTCAAAGACGTCAACGGCAGCTACCTCGCGCAAGTGGAAGAGTACCTGAGTTACGCCGATGATGAAGAATCTAAAAAGGCGATGAAAGTCCTCTATGACGTGATCTCCTACGGCATAAAAACTATTGGTGTCACTTCTGTACAAATTGCAAGTTTCTTCGCTCATGGAAACGAAGCCATGAAGGCAGGAGAAACTTCTGAACAGGCTTACGCTAAAGCACAAAGCAACTTGAAAGAATTGAAGCAGGTTCGCTCATTTACCAATAACGTCAAGGGAATCGTCAAGCTGAGCAACGCTATTGCCAAAAGCATCGAAAACATTGGATGCTTCGACAAATGCAACGGTTAAGACTTTGCAGGAAATCTCTGAGATAAATAAGGAATCTGAACCGTCCCCTGTCAAGGAGAAACAGACGCATCGGGGTCACGTCAATAATATCGAGAATCTTCCGGAAGCCGGGCCGACTAAAGCGACAAAGATATCGGCAACTTGCCGAGAATGCGGAGAACCCTTGGCCGGATTTGAGGAGTTGATGGTTAATCTCAAAACCGCGATGACGGACTTCGAAGCAGGCTGCCGACAGCAGAACACTTATACGATAGGGTTCTGTCAGAAATGCGGCCAGGCAGAGGTCTTCATGGATCCCGGACAAGATCATCCGCTCTTCCCGGACAGACACATGAGCACGAAAACCATCCTGTCTTGGAACCAGGCTATGTGCATCGGCATTCCTTTAGAGCGTGCTCTGAAGCGGTTCGAGCAAGAAGCCGGGCTGGGCTCCAACACCGGTTCTTACTCGTTGTTCGACTATCAACGATTTTATTTAAAGCCGCTCTTTAAGGCACTGGAAAAGGTTCTGCAGCAGCGCGATGTGCTCGTATGTGACGAAACGCCGTTTAGCTGCCTTCAGGATCAGGGACGCGGGAAGCTTCCTGCTTCAGGTGCCGAGGCAAAGGGCAAAACCAACTATATAGTCGCGCTGACCACGGCCGATCATGCACCAAAGCCTATAACCCTCTATTACTACAGTCCGACTCGGAGCGCAGAGAACATAGGCCGAATCTTGGAAGATTACGACTTTGAAACTCTGGTGACCGACGGTTACAGCGGATACAGGACGATACTTAATAACAGAAATCAGGATAAACCGATCCTCGATCATGTTCGTCACCAATCCTGTTTGGTTCATCTGCGGCGGGAGATCCTGAAGGTCGTTCTGCCCTCGGATCTCTTCAAGAAGCTTCTCGATAAACCGGAAGCGTTCCTTATACAGCAGCTTGAAAAATTGCTCAAAGCCGATACCGAAGGCATGAAGCTGCACGCCGCATTAAGAGCAGTCAACTCGATCTTCTTATTTGAAGCCCAGAAAAATGATGGGCTTATCAGCCCGGAAAAAGCCAGGCTGGCTCAGGCCAAGCTGATGAAATGTCTTGACCGGATGATGATGCAGGCAAGCGAGGGACTGGTCAGGCAAAAGGGATCTGTCTGGGAAAAAGCAAAGGACCATCCCGCTGCCAAGCCGTGTGTCTATTACCTTAATGCCCGGGAGGACTTTAAGACCTCCTGAGTTTTAGGGAAGAATCGCAGGTAATTTAGCAAGAGCCCTTGTGCCTCAGTGATTCTCTAACTTTCCGTTTTTTCTTTTGCTGTGGTAATAGCCTCCCTAGCTCGGAAGTAGCTTCCGAGCTCTCCTTTCAGAGCTAACTTTTTACGCAGCGAAGCCGCCGTTTCGTAGTCTTCCGGAACTTGCATCTCTAAAGCAGCACAGATCTGTTTTATCTCCTCGGATATCCCTGTCGTAGCGTAGATTGCGGGGAGTCTGTCCAGCTTGATTTTTGTTGTTCTAAGTCCGTTGAGAGCTTCAACGATTTTGCCTATTGGGATCGGTGTATCTCTCTTTCTAAGTTTGTATTCCAACAACCTTGAGATGACTAATGAGATGTAGCAGCAAAGAAAGTGGCCGCGGATATGATTTTCCGTTCTTACGTATACGGGACGACCTTCTAACTGGCTTTTAAGGACTCGGAAGTTACTTTCAATATGCCAAAGTCCCTTGTAGATATCCAGAACCTCTTCAGCCGGATCTTTCAGGGAAGTTTCGATCACATGCATTCCGTCAAAGAGTTCCTGCTCTGAGATTCTTTCGTAATCAACAGCCAGACTCTCTTTGTCGATATCCACGCTGACCAGACTTTTTCCGCCTTTCTTTAACTCAGCAGAGAAGTTAGACGGATTAGCCACAAGCCTTTCAGCTTTCTTTATTAGCCGTTGTCTGTCGATCCTATCCTTGATAAGTCGTTTTTCTGAGAAGGTGATAATAAAACGACGTTTGATGGTTCCTTTCTTTCGCTTGTTGCCGTATTTCGTCGTGTATGGCTTTAACTTATCTTCGAGCTTTCTCTTCTCTTCCGGATTACTGTTTTCGTAGGCAAAGTCAGGATATTTGTAGCTAACTTTGGTTTCTAGAGTTATTTCTTTAAACCATGTCTTTGAGAGGACTCCGTTGCCGTCTGTCACAAGCCTTTCGACTCTTCCTGTAGGATCCAATGCAGCTTCCTTGATCTCCCGAGATGCGCTTCTGATTTTTGAGGAGAGAACGTAGTTATTACTCAGTTCCAGCAGGCAATGAATGTTGGCGGTGTTGTTGAGCCCCTTGTCGGCAACAACGATAAGATTTTCGACGCCGTAGGTTTTCTTCAGTTCCTCAATGAAGGGAACCATCGTAGGAGACTCACCCTGATTGCCTCGATAAAGGTTGTAGCTGATTGGAAGTCCGTCCTTGTCCGCGGCTAGAGCCATAACAACTTGTACTTCATTAAATTTTTTGTCCTTGGAGTACCCGAACTCTCTTAGGCTGTCAGCTTCGACACTTTCAAACGCATAGGTAGTGATATCGTAGAGACAAGCACGGGTGTCGCGATGAGGATTTCCCTCTAAGAGTTTTTTATTCAGGTATTTGATAACGGAGTCTTTATTTTTGCTGAGTAAATCGAGACAGTTGTAGTAGTGAGCTAAGTTCTCTTCCTTGGCTCCGAGATAAGAAACAGGAGCCAAACGACAGGTTTTGGCCTTGGACCATGGAGCAAGAATCCTCCCTAAGCAAAGCTGTTTGACCACCTCTTCAAAATCAAATTGAACATCGCACTCTTTCTTGAGATAGGAGAGCTTATAGGGAAGATTCAATTCGTTCCAAAGCCGATCGAGAACGATCATCCCTAAACCCCTTAGACAGGGTTTTTCTCCTTTGAGCATAATGCCGTCTTTTGCCGCTCGGATAATGTCGGCTTCGATAGTTTCATTGTCTAAAAGACGTTTCTTTATGTCCTCTCCGGCAGCCTTTTCATTAAGGCTCCGAACTTCGGCTTCAATTTTCTCCAAGGCTTTTGGATCAGCCGCCAGGAGCTTTTTCAAGTTTCCACATCTGCGGACAATATTCTTTCGTGATTGACCGTTTTCGTTCCGATAAGAGGAGGCAATGTAAACACTTCTGTTATCGCTTTTTGAACTAAACATGATGTGATAACGCATGATTCTTCCTTCATACAATTACTATTATTTTACCACAATAAATTAAAAAATAATAGGCCTTTACTCCATGATTTTTAAATAAAAATAGGAATTAAGGCCTAAAACTCAGGAAAAAGCAAAGGACCATCCCGCTGCCAAGCCGTGTGTCTATTACCTTAATGCCCGGGAGGACTTTAAGACCTTCTTAGAAAATCCTGAGATCCCGCCTTGCACAAATAAAGTTGAACGTGCAATACGCGGCGTTGCCATTCTGCGTAAAAGCAGTCAGCATAAACATTCTCCCCAGTATATGGAAGCAATGTGTATCGCTCTGTCCGTTGACGCAATCCTAAGGGAAAATGGCGTAGACACGTTCCGTTGGCTTCAAGACTACAGCCAGGCACTGTTCAAACACTTTACCGCTAAAGGCATTACTCAGCTGTGGAAAGAGACGGAATGTAAACAAAACAAGTTCTCTATCCGTTTACCTGACAAAATGGGCGCTGACGAAGTCAACAATCCGTACCTTCCGGAGAACCTGACCAAGGACTTTGATATGAAGCCTTGGCTGGACTCCATCTTTAATCCGTCAAAATAGTCAACGATAATAAAAACTCCGGTGCTCGTTAAGAGGACCGGAGCTGCACCGACTGCGTCGGTGCTTAGGCATGCCCTTTTAAAAAGAATTTAGGGCATAAGACATTTACGCTTGACAAGCCTAAAATAAGCATTCACAATTCGCCTCCGTTTTTCGACGCAGTAGTGCAGCGGAAAATGCGGAAACGAAGTTTTACATTTGAAATTCCTCAGTCGCTTGACAGAAAATTTTAAACGAGTAAAATTTCAATTCTTCGCTCACGAAACTGAGCGGCGGCGAAAGCCGAAATGATCTTTAAAAATTTATCGACG